>CAJXHA010000275.1 GCA_913053615.1 uncultured Bacteriovoracaceae bacterium
ATGCTGAAGAAGTTCAGAGTGAATGCTATTAACCTCACAGCTAAAAGAATAAAAAGTGAATGCAATTAAAAAAAGCACTAATTTCATACTGACTTATCGGTTAAGTTGCTGACTTAATGAAGGTTTATAAGCCTGAGTTACTCAGTCAAGAAGTCAACGTTTAATGTCTTAGTAGACCAATTAAGGTACATGTCACTAGAAATAATATTAAGTTTATTATCAAGTACTTGCAGGTTCACGGCTCCCCTAAAGTTGCAGTTATTGCATGTAAGTTCAATGTCTTTAACTTTTACTAGAGATAAACTATTTTGCTTAAGAATATAAATATTAAGTATGTTTCGGTTATTTATTAAAGGAGGGAAAACTCCATCATTAGTCATATTGATAAAATAAATACTTCCATCACAGTCTTGAATAATTTTTGCACCACTACCTGTAAAAAAACTTTGGTTAGAACTCTTTAAAAGTTTAAAGTCAGGGTACACATAAAAGCTGATTTCTTCTGGGTCAAATAAAACGATTATTTTTTTATCATTGATGTTTAAGAAATCGAGTGCACCTGTTTTATTTGTCTTCTTTGAAAATAAATACCTAAGAGTATTATCTTTTGTATTAAACTCTAGAATTTCTGAGCTTAGTGGATCTGACAATTTTTCAATTGGAATGAAGAGAAAGTTGCCATCTAGTTGGAACGAGCCTGCATGCCAATGCTTATTAGTTTTATTTAATTTAATCTGATTTAAGGTCTTGCGACTAAGGTCATGTATAAAAAGGTCAGCACTTTTGGTGCTCTTATTACCTCCTGTAATAAATAACTTATTTTTTTTAAAAGCAATTCCTTGAAAGTGATTATGGATTCCGAAAAAATTTAATGGAGATAAAGTATATTCATCATCTTTAAGTAAATTAGAGAAGTTAATTGATAGGGATTTTTTAAGTTTAAGCTTACTTAGTCTTTTTAAAGTATTGGGTGTACAAACACTTGCGAAAGCTACTTGCACTAGTAAAAGAATTAAAAAAATATACTTCATTAAATTATTAAATAGAATATGCTTGCCTTTGACAAACAAGTACTTGCAGAGCTTGTGCAGTGCGCACGACTAGCTTTAGTTAGCGCATCGTTGACATATCAGTGACTTAAAAGTAGTTTAGCTTTTACGCACCCTTGGCTCAGCTGGATAGAGCGTCTGACTACGGATCAGAAGGTCGGGAGTTCGAATCTCTCAGGGTGCGCCATTTTTTCAATAACTTATATCATACATATTTAAATTAAGGATTTTTAGGGTAACACCTCGAATCTCATGCAGACTGGTGTATACCTTGATGCTTTGTTATTCTTAAATAAAAGATGTTGGAAAAACTGGAGGATAAAGGAATGAAGTGGACGAGTAAAATAACGTGTGTCGTTGTATTTTTAACATCATTGCTTCTTATTTTTGCGATGGGAAGAACAAATGTGAGGCATTATAAAAATGTAAAAAAATCTATTGAAGATATTTATAAAGATAGGCTGGTAGTTAATGGCATGGTGTATGATTTAGCATCACTTCTACATAAGAAAGAAATTGCAGTTATTTCTTCTGATAAGGACTTTTTTGATAGAACAAATTCATCTATAAATCTTCAAATTGACGAAATTATTAAGGAGTTTAAGGAAACGTACTTAACTAACTTTGAAGAAAAAACTCTTTTACGTTTTGAGAGTGGCTCAAAGGAACTACAGTCTATTGAGGGAAAAATGATTTTTGAAAAGGGTGAAGAAATAAATCCTTTGATCGCAAAGAGGATTCTTTCTTTGCTAGAGAGTTTGAAAGTAGATTTAAAAACCTTATCCGGCATTCAGCTTTCAGAGGGTAAGAGAAAACTCCAAGTTAGTGACAAGGCAGTTGAGGCAATGGAGTTAAATCAGACAATAGAAAACTATTCAATTCTGGTTATTGGATTAATGATATTAATAGTTCTCCTTTTACCATTACCTAAAAAGTTTGATTTTAAATAATTTGGCAAGAATTTAAGGTTAAAATACCTTTGTTTATTAAGCTATCTAGTTGGATGCTGTCAAAATGATTTATAACCCTAAAGTTTATTACTAGAACTTCTTTTTTTATCATCTCTTCAAGTTGTTTGATACCATTGCATGTTTTTGCATGAAATCTGACTACGGATCAGAAGGTCGGGAGTTCGAATCTCTCAGGGTGCGCCACTTACCAATTATCTCTATGGGCTATCGCCTTAAGTAAAAAATCAATTAAATAAATATGTCTTCTCATTGTTCTTGAATAGCGATGTTTCTTAATTGGGTTAAAAAGTCCGAACATACTAAAAAATTGTATTGGGTTTTTTTTCACCCAGTTCCAAGAGCCAAGCTCCAGAGTGAGTGGAATAAAAGTTTTATTATTATTTAACTTCATTTGTTCTAGAAGTGCATAATCCCATAAGTCACCGTGAGTGGTATAGTTCATAGACTGACCTTCTATCTTGTAAACATGGTAAGGATAAGTTTTCTCAAAAAGCTCTTTTAGTTTATTAAACTCAGGCATATAAGGAAAAGGGTCCGTGGACTTTGCCCAAGGATACCAAATTTGATCTTTGACTCCAAAGCCAGAGTGAAAATCTAGTGCAAGTGAGTATTTTGACTCAAACATTTCAGCTTTAACAAAATCTATTAAAGTGCTCGATTCAACCTCTAAACTCTTTCCTCTATACCATGGAAGATGATTACTAATACGATGTCCTCCAACTAAAAATGTAGCATTGTCGGCTTCTACAGGTGCATTTCTCATAAGATCAACACCATTTGCATTACTGCGTGAGAGTGTCTTAATGCCCCAAGGGTTTACAATTGGTATGGCAACAATTCTTCTTGTCTTAAACTCATCTCTTAAGTCTTGATCCCATTGAAGTCTTTCTGCCAAAGTAGAAAGGTAAGAAATAATAACTTGAGAACCAATACGCTCTAATCCATGAACACCGCCAAAAAGACCTAGTGTTGGTAGCTTTGGGTCATCGGCACCAATCTTCAATCCATAAATTGGATACAAAGTCTCACCAACTTGAACTTCATTTAATTTGATAACTTTAAAAAAATCAGGTTTGAGATCAGCAATATAAAAAAGCTCGTTTATCTCTGGGATATCTACATATTTAGTCATTTACTTGTCTTTCTTGAAAATAATTTTAAATTTTGTGTATTCATTAATTTTAGTATCGATATCAATAGTAGCATCATGCTTGCTAACTATTTCTGAGCAAAGATATAAGCCTAGGCCAGTACCCTTTCCAAAGGACTTAGTCGTAAAGAAAGGTTCAAATATTTTTTGTTTTAAAGAGTCACTAATTCCCACACCATTATCATAAAAAATAAGGGTGTAAGTATCATTTGTTTCCTCTGTGTATACTCTTATGTGTGGAACAAAATCTTGTTTTTTAAGCTTAGTGGTTAATGAGTGAATACTATTTTCAAACATATTAATAACCAATCTTCCAAACTCATTAACAAAGACAGGGAATTTAAATTCTGGGTCAATATCGTTTGCAAACTCAATCTTATCACTATCCTCAAGACTAAGAGACTTCAAGAGAATATGGTAATTGGTGTTCACCAGATCATATATTTTAATTTCCTGCTTAGGATCATCGTAAACTCTAGATTGCATAAGCATATTCTTGATAATTGAGTTCATTCGCTTATTATTTTCAAGAATTGTATTTAATAACTTATCGAGTGAATCTTTCTCAGCCTCAACCAAGTTTGATTCAGAGATAAGATCCTTTAACATAACGGCCGTGTTTATGGATATATTTAAAGGGTTTTTAAGCTCGTGAGAGATACCTGCACTTAGAATACCAAGTGTAGAAAGCTTCTCTTGCTTTATTAATTCACTTTGAGCCTTCTCGAGATTAGTGACTAGTTCTTGTACCTCTACACTTTTCTCTTTAAGTAATTCTGTTTTATTATCTACAATAGCTTCAAGCACATCTTTATAGTTATTTAATTGTTCAACGAGGCTATTAAAACTTACTTCAATCTCCTCAAACTCAATAATTTCTTGAGCCAGGTCGATTTTAAGTTTCTCGGGCTTTCTTGGGTTAATGTTTGAAATATAATTAACAAAGTTCTGAAGAGGTATTTTTAATTTCTTATTAAAAAATATAATTAGAATCACCCATAGTAGAATTGTTTTAATAATACTATTTAGAAAGATATAGGTTATAAGCCTAGATAGTTGGTTGAGGATCACATTATTAGATGAAAAAATATGTAGTGTTCCAATAAATTCCGACTCACCATTATCAAGAGTCTTTATGAGTTTCGTTTTATATACAAACTCTTCATTTGGACTTATTGATGAAAAAAGCGTTTTCTTTGCCTTCTCAGTTTCTGTTTGAAATAAGCTAGCTCCATCTGCAGATGTAATTTCAACCCGTGTTATATTTGGGGACTTAAGTAATCCTTTGATAATAGAGTTGGTTTGAATTTCATTAAATTCCCAAAGTGAATTTGTTATTGAATCTTTAAAGCTTGTATTAATCTCTTGGACGTATT
>CAJXHA010000276.1 GCA_913053615.1 uncultured Bacteriovoracaceae bacterium
TTTTAAATTTACTTATTTTAAACACTTGTTTTGCAATAACTTTTAAAATTGCGGCCCTTGCTCCTAAGGGCACAAATTGGGCTAAAACCATTGATGGATTTGCAAAAGAAATTGAAGAAAAGTCAGAAGGTAAAATAAAGTTTAAAGTTTACTTTGGTGGAACTGCAGGAGATGAGCCCGATGTCTTAAGAAAAATTCGCATTGGACAATTACATGGAGGAGTCTTTACTGGTAAAACTCTAGGGGATATTGCAAAAAATGTTAGAGTGATAGAAACACCATTTACATTCTTTGATAAGCGTGAAAATGCCAGCAAAGCACTCAAAGGTTTAGCACCATATTTTGATAAGGAATTGGCAAAAAATCAATTTGAAAGCTTAGGCTATTATGAAGTAGGACAAGTTTACTTAGTCTCTAATAAAAAAGTAACAAATATAGAAGAATTAAAGGGAATTAAAGTTTGGTCATGGGAAGGGGATGAAGTTATCAATGCTATGATTGAATCCCTTGAATTAGTATCAGTGCCCTTAGCACTGCCAGATGTTCTACAATCATTATCTACTGGAATAATCAATGCTGCTTATGCTCCACCTCTAGGAATTATTGGTCTTCAGTGGCAAACACAAATTAAATACCTCGTAAACTTTCCAACAGCATTTACTATTGGTGCATTTTTATTAAGTCAAAAATCATGGAAAAAGCTTTCTGCAGAACAAAAAGCATTAGTTAAGTCTTGTGCTGATAAATATATTCAAGAAGCAAATAAATTGGCGAAAACTGATAATGAACAGGGGCTACAGGTACTTCAAAGTATGGGTGTTGAGTTTATTGATTTCGAAAAGAAAGACCTCGCTGAAGCAAGTAAAATTCGCTCTAAAGTTGTTGAAAAGTTAAAAGGCGAAATTTCCTCAGAAGCATTTTCAAAACTTGAACCATATAGAACGAAGTAGGGAGTAATATAACTTGTTAGAGAGCATTCAGAAATTAATTAACCGTTTTGTTCTAGCACTACTTGTTCTAAGTGTTATCTTGATGCTTGGTCTTACTTTATTAAATATTGCATTGAGACTCTTTGAGACAACTCTGGTCTGGGTAGAACCTTTAGTTAGACACCTGGTTTTTCTAAGTGCTTTTTTAGGAGCTTCATTAGCAAGTGCCCGAGGAGAACACATAAAAATAGATATTCTTTCAAAGCTTATTAAAAGTGAGAAGGGATTAAAACTATATGATATTTTTATTCAGTTCTTTACGATCGTGGTTTTATTCTTTCTTATTAAGGCCGGTTTAAACTTTTATTCAATTGAAAAAGACTATACAAGTGAAGTCTTTCTATTTTTTAACAATTATCACTTGGTTGGGATTATACCCTTTGGATTTGGAGTACTCATTATACAGAGTATCTTACGTTGTCTTATCCAGTTAAAAGGAATCTTAAATGAGTGAGGGCTTAGGAGTCATTCTTATTCTCATACTTGCTTTTATGGGAATGCCACTTTTTGCAGTCATGGGAGCATTAGGTTCTTTACTATTCTATTTTGCAGAAATTGATATCAGTGCTGTGGCAGTAGAGATTTACCGTCTGGCATCATCTCCGACTTTATTAACAATCCCTTTATTTACTTTAGCTGGTACTATGTTGGCCAAGTCAAAGTCTCCTGAAAGACTATTAAGTTTTGGAAACGCTAGTTTTGGGTGGATGCCAGGGGGAATCGGTATTGTGTCATTAGTGACTTGTGCATTCTTTACTGCTTTTACCGGAGCTAGTGGAGTGACAATTATTGCTCTGGGGGGACTCTTATACCCAATGTTAAGGCAAGTTAATTACGATGAAGATTTTTCTTTAGGACTAATGACAACTGGTGGGTCTTTAGGTTTATTATTTGCTCCAAGCTTACCCTTATTACTTTATGGAATTGTTGCAAAGGTTGATATCTCACAACTTTTTCTCGCGGGAATTTTACCTGGAACATTTCTTATCATTGTTCTAAGTCTTTACTCTATGTATAAGGGAAAACACTTTAGGGAAAATAAGTCTTTTTCAAGTTCGGAACTAATAAAAAGTTTTATGCTCGCAAAGTGGGAACTTTTTATTATTCCATTAGTTCTCTGTTCCATTTATCTTGGTATTGTGACACTCACTGAAGCAAGTGCCCTTACTGCTTTTTACTCCTTTATACTGTGCTTTTTTATTCATAAAGATTTAAAACTAAAAATAGACTTTCCACTGGTGGTTAAAGAATCAATGAGTTTAGTCGGTGCAATCTTAATTATTTTATGTTGTGCGATGGGATTAACAAATTATTTAATTGATGAAGAAATCCCAATGAAAATCCTGCATTGGATAGAAGCTGGAGTAAGCAATAAGTATACATTCTTATTATTATTAAATTGTTTCTTATTAATTGTAGGAAGTTTAATGGATATCTTTAGTGCAATTATAGTTGTTGTTCCACTAATACTACCACTTGCAGTTCAGTTCGATATTCACCCCGTTCATATGGCAATTATTTTTCTAACTAATTTAGAAATAGGGTATATTACACCACCAATTGGAATTAATTTATTTATCGCTAGTTATCGTTTTGATAAGCCTGTTCTGAAATTATATCGGGCCAGTTTTCCATTTCTAATCCTTCTGTTATTATCATTATTGGTAATAACTTATGTGCCGGAGTTAAGTTTAATATGGATAAAGTAGTACTTATCATATTCTTTGCAACTTTCGCTCTTCATGCAAATGTATGGAACCCAGCTTATTATGGGCAAAAGGATATTGATCAGTATTTTGGTCCCTATGGTGGAGATTTTAAATCAAGAGTTGTTTGGAGTGATTATATTAACTTTGATGCCCACCTCAGTGTCGCTGAGGACGAATACTCAGGAAAGACTCATTTTAAATTTCAGTCGGATAAAGAAATCTTTTTCGATTTAATACAGCCTGATCTTTATGAATTATTAGGTGAGATGGATATTGTTAAAAAGGCAATGGTTTGTCCACATAATGAAATGTCTAAGAATTACTCTTATTATAGATATTTATTTCGACTCATTTCTATTTCTTATTTATTTGAATCTCTAAAGTTTCATCAACAAACTTTAGAAAAATTTGATTTGAGCAATTCATGTAATATTAATTTTAAGGAGCTTTTTCAAGCATGTAAGCCCAAGACTGTTGATATGCAATTCTTCCTTCAAAATGCAGAGATTGTAATGGATAACCTAGATCGAGATAGTGTTTCTATCGATTTTAATGCACAGAAGTTTCAACGTGATTGGTTTAGCTCATTTGAAAAAACACCATACACTGATATTTCTCAGACACGTTTAAAAGTACATTGTGAACAAAGTAATTGTGAAATAAAGAATAAGAGAGATGTTCAAAAAAACATTAAACTTGTTTGTGAAAAAGATTCTGAATTAATTAAAAAAATATGTTCAGAAGAGGATCGTCTCTTTGGAATGACAAGTACTATTCATGCATATCAAGCTATTAAAGCTTCAGATGCTTTAATGGCAGTCAATGAAAATGGAAATGCACAAGGATGTCTAAGAAGATTTGCTATTCAAAATGGTGATCAAGAGGAGAGCATACCAGTTCTTCGAAGACTTATTCCAGTTACCTTTGAATATATGCAAAATAATTTCGAAGCACGCTTTCAAGGTGGCCAGTTATTCCCAATAGGTTCACTAAAACTCTTTAGAGACCAAGGTTTAGAAAATCTGCTGGTAAAACAAGAGAAGAAAGAGGTTGAAAAGAAAGTGACTAAGGTGGAAAAGAAAGTTGAACTACCTCCTTTAGCTCCTGAACCTTTAAAACAATTCTTTAAAAAGAAAAAGAAAGCTAAGAAGGTTGCTAAGGTTAAAAAAGTTGAAAAAAAGAAAGAAGTTGTTAAGTCTCAATTTCTTAAAGCAGTGGAAATGCGCGATCAATATAGTCTTGAAGCTGTTTTTGTTGAGATGGACAAATTTAAGTTTGATTATGTCTTCACCCCTAAGATGACAAAAATTTTAGAAGAGAAGTTACCTAAGTATATTGCTGTTCCTGGACTAGAGGAGATGAAAAAGTTTGATGGTCTAGGGGATGAAAAAGGTGTTCCTCTGCGCTTTATCAAGTTTTTAATTGATACAAATAATCACCAAGGACTTTATAATCTCTTACAAGTCTTAGGGGATCAGTTCTATGTACAAAACGATATTGATAATAAGAAGTTTGTGAAAGCTCCTACTAAGATTAGCCTTTTAAATGATGAGTATACGAATTATCAATGGCAAATACAGATTCTTAAAGATTAGGTAAATACCAGTCAACTTCAAAAAGAGTTGCACCACTATTAATGGCAGCTGTTCTCCCTGGAACAGAGTCTTCAAAAATAAGACATTCTTTAGCACTAACACTAAATTTTTCCATTGCAAGGTGATATGGAGCTGGATGGGGTTTATTATCCTTTGTGTCTTCTCTGGTAATGATATGGTGAAATAAGTCTTTTATACCTAAGAAATCTAAGAGCACATG
>CAJXHA010000277.1 GCA_913053615.1 uncultured Bacteriovoracaceae bacterium
ATCCTTATCACCGGTGGAAGTGCAAATATTAAAAATGTACACAATTACCTAGCAACAGAGCTTGGTGTAAAAGTTAATTTTTTAGAATCATATAATGAATTGGTCGATTCAAAAAATATTGATAGTGACGAAAAATTTAGAAGAAAATTTACTGCTTGTAATGTGCAAGCTCAGTCATACAAGCACAAAGCAAATACAATCAATTTATTAAATGGTGAGTATAGTATTCAAGGAAAGGTTGACCTTCCTCTACAGCAATCTGCATTTATTATGAATCGAATTGCATTATTTTGCTTACTATTAGTTTTCTCTTTCTTTGTAGAGCGTTTCTTTATTAATCGCGATATTAAAGGGATTACTCAAAGTTTAAACTCAGTTAAAAATAATCCTACTCTTGATTTAACTGCTCGTTATAAAAGACTAATCGTTTCTCAAACAGAACAAGTTAGAGACTATTTAGTGAAACAGCAAAGAGCAATTAAACAAGAAGTAAAGCTTATCCAGTCAGCCAGTCAAAAAAATGCACTAAAAAGTCTTAATGCTTTAACTAGTATTATTGCTAGCTATGACTGTGAGATCACTATGTTTAGTGCGATCAGTGAAGCTAATTTTAATGCACAAATTAAAGTAAAAAATAAAGAAACACTTGATAACCTACAAACTGCTTTAGAGACATCAGGGATTAAGAACATTTTTGTAGAAACCCTACC
Organism: uncultured Bacteriovoracaceae bacterium; assembly: GCA_913053615.1. Taxonomy (GTDB): domain Bacteria; phylum Bdellovibrionota; class Bacteriovoracia; order Bacteriovoracales; family Bacteriovoracaceae; genus UBA845. The sequence continues at coordinate 711 of CAJXHA010000277.1, forward strand.
TGACAAATTAAGCTTAACCGTATCGGGAGATGATGAATAATGAAGAAAATTGAAATCATGAAACCCGTCGATCAGTGGGTTTATACTAAACTAGATGAGCTTTCAAATAACCCTGAAGTATCAAAGTTCTTAGATCAATATGCTAACTTAGATGAAAAAGTACAAGATATCATAAAGAATCTTTTGGTTCTCGCTATCATTTTGCTTCCAACTCTATTTATTATGATCCTATGGTCATTCAATTCTTCTTTAAAAAGTGAATTGGCCATAAAAAAAGAAACACTTACTGTGGCCCAAGAGATTGTTTCTAAGCAAGCTAAACTTGGAACATTAAAAAGACGTTACTTTAATACCACTGCTGTTAAGTCACAAGCAGAACTACAAAGCAAAATTTCAGGTGCTCTGGCCAGCTCTGGCATTGACTCTAATAAGATCAATCTTGGAGGATACCAAGAAAATCTTGAGGGCGCTGATATTGTCGAGTCTAGAGTTGATTTAAAATTTAATAAGTTTTCCAATGAAGAGTTATTTAATTTACTTGCCAGCTTAAATGTAAGACTTAAGGCAAAAGTAGAAGAAATTTCAATAAAAAAGAATACTACTGATAACCTTTTAGAAGGTATCATTCATGTCATCTACTATGGTGAAGATAAACAACCAATGGACGATTTCTAGTGATTGAAAAAAGTGAAAATGTAGATTACGAAATGCCAAAGATAGGTATGAGCAAGTGGATAGTCCTGCTTACTGGTACTTTTGTTTTTGCTGTCTTTCTCTACTTCCCTATTTCAGATAAAATCGATGGACTTGTAAAAAAGTCTTTGGCCGCAAATCCAAGTTGCTCATTATCTTATGAAGATGTCTCTTTTGAGTTATTTCTTCCTAAGTTTGTTATCACCAACCTTAATATTCCTGCAGGTTGCATGGGGAGTCGTGGTGGTAACGATATTTTCTTAAAAACTGTAAATTTAAATATTCGTGGAATTAGCTTTACTCCATTTGGACCACACTTTTTAATTGAAACAGAATTATACAATAATCCAATTGAAGCATATTTAACAGTTGGCTTTGGAACAATTGCCATCAACTTGCAAGAAGCGAAAGTAAAATTAAAAGAACTGAGCTCTATCATCCCAATGGTAAAATTACAGGGTACATTAACTATTGATGCACTTGTTGAATTAAGCACTAAAGGTATTCAGGACTTGAAGGCCCATATCTATTCAAAAGATTTAGTTTTTCCAAAACAAAAACTACCAAACCCTCCACTAACTTTGCCTACTTTTAATATCCAGGATCTTCTTATTAAAGCAACTATGGAAGGAAATAAAGTTATGGTTCAAGAACTGATTCTAGGTACCCCAGAATCACCTATTCGTGCCAACTTCAAAGGACCAATTAATCTAAACCAAAGTAATATCTCTTACTCTCAATTAAACTTAAAAGGTGAATTAGCTTTTTCTGATAAGTTTATAAAAGATTTTATGGTCATTGATATGTATATGAAGCAATTCACCAAGAAAGATAATTTCTACCAAATTGAAATAAGTGGTCCTCTAATGAGACCAAGTCTACGCTCCCAAAGATAAGTAGAGCAAATCTCATAAAAGTCTCCAATTCTCACTTGCTTACTTAATCTAATATCGGTACTAAGGTATAAGGATTAAATATGATTGAACAAATTCAAAATGACTTTCAAGAGATTATTAATAAGTATACCTTTGAGGATAATCCTTTTAAGCATCTTATCGAATATGCCACATTACCGGCCGGTAAGCTATTTCGACCACAATTAGTCTATGCACTTGCTCATGATCTTGGAGCCATAAATTCTGATCATAAATTATTAGCAGCTGCCATAGAAGTTCATCATGCCTACTCTCTTGTCCATGATGACCTACCTGCTATGGATAATGATGACTGGCGTCGAGGTAAAGAAAGCCACCATAAGAAATTTGGTCAATGGAAAGCAATCCTTACAGGGGACGCCTTAATTGCACTTTCATTTGAGATTTTAACTCATATGCAATCTGAGCATACCCTTCACATCACAAACCTTTTTGCATCAATGGTAGGCCAAAGAGGATTGATTCTAGGGCAATATCTAGATCTATCCCATGAGAATCAAACTTTCGACAAGTTGTGTCACCTACATAATTTGAAAACTGGTAATCTTATTAGCTTTTCTCTACTCGGTAGCCTCATTCTTACTAAGCGAGAAGGCCTAAAAGCTCAGATTAATCAACTAGGTCAATCTATTGGCTTAATCTTTCAACTAATTGATGATTTAAGTGAACTGAATGAAGAACTCGATCAACACGAAGAAGATATTAATGCCTTTTTAAATTTCGATGAAAGTACCGTGACTAAAAGAGTTCTTATTGAGGATGAAACAATTAAGCACATTCTTAAAGATCAAAACTTAAAGCACTTAAGTGAGATTTATCATAATTATAAAATTAAAATGCTAAGTGGGCTAAAAGTAGCTAACTATCAAAAACACTCGATTGATATTGAGCAAATAAAAACTAACTTATTAAATTAGTTCCAATTATATTTTTCTTCTAGAGTTTGAATTTGACCTAAGAGCTTAGAGAGTTTTCTCTTAGAGTTAACAAGATTAACAATGTCTTGATTTGATAATTCACGATTATGGGTTTTAAAATCTAATTTTAATTTATTAGCAAGTGAAGTTGAGCGCTTTGCATACTCACGACTAGTAATATTTGTCTCAACCTTAACCTCAGACTCAATAATAGCAATATCTTCAGGCTCACTAGTCTCAAGTACTTTCTCAGTACTCACAGCATCTTGTAAGTCTTGTGAGTGTGAGTTTATAATTTCCTCTAATGCCATTTTTAAATCTTCTGATTGCTCTTTAACATCAACAGTGCTCTCTAGCTCTGGTTCAAGAGGAGCCGACTTTATGGCCTCAAGTTCTTTATCAATAACATTCTTTGCTTCTGGAATCGCAAGTTTATCTTCGAATAATAATTTCTTAATGGTTTTAATAACTAAGATATCTTTTTTTGAATAAATTTTTTCGTCATTTTCTAAACGAGGATTAATTTGAATAAATTCAGTTTCCCAAAACCTAAGAACATAAGGTTTTACTTCAGTTAGTGAAACAACCTCATTAAATTTAAATTCTTTTTTCTGTGGTTCTTGGATTTGGAAATCCATCCTAATCTTCTTCCTCAATATTATTCATAAATGAACTTAGAGCACGAGGCTTAGTATCTTTAGGAGCAAGAGCTTCATTCTCTTTACCCTTCTCATCAATTCTATGCTTGAATCTTTCAGTGATATCTTCTTTTAAGATCTGTGATGGTTTAAAAGTTAGAACTCTTCTTGCAGAGATATTCATAGCTTCACCAGTTTGTGGGTTTCTACCTACACGAGTTGCCTTATCACGAATTGAAAAGTTTCCAAATCCTGAGATTTTAACCTTCTCTCCTCTAGCTAATGTATCTTTGATTACTTTAAAAACTAGGTCTACTAAATCAGCTGCTTCCTTCTTAGAAAATCCCGCCTCTTTGTATACTCTTTCAACGATATCGGCCTTAGTAACGCTCATCTATAATCCTCCGTGATAGGCATAAACCTTAAAGCTTTTTTAAACCTTATATTAATAGGTTAGCAGACAATACCATTTCGCGCAAAAAAAAACTCCCGATTTCGTCAAAAAAATCGGGAGTTTATCATTTATCAATTAAATTGTTTTAAATGTAATTTGGTCAGTTA
>CAJXHA010000278.1 GCA_913053615.1 uncultured Bacteriovoracaceae bacterium
TTTTTCCATAGTTATTTATGGCATATTCTCGGTAAGTTGCAAGATAAAAAAAGCCTAGGCAAACTGCCTAGGCCCTTAAAAGTGTGTATTTCGATTGCTTATTACTCTCTAGAGAGCTCAATTAGTTTGTTGACTACGTTTGTCAAAGGCATTGGCTTATCGATAATAAATTCACAAGCTACCTCAACAATTTCTTTCGTTTTCTTATGCTTCACTTCACATTTTTCTCCCCAACCAGCTAAATGAGTTTGGTAGAGCTTATTATTATGTGATCTCCAAGTTTTTGCTTCATTTAACCAGTCGCTTGGAGCAAGTTTATTTGTATCAGTCCACTTAGATAAACCTGGCTTATCATCAAAGTAACCAGTTTCCTTAAAGTGCTTAGTTACTGACCAGAAAAAGTCTGGTTGATCGTGATTAGCACCAAGGTTTAAGAACTTCTTACCAACTTCAGTCGTTCTCCACTGACCACCAATAATGTTTCCATCGATATCTAATTCAAGATCATATAGCATTGTCTTATCAACTAATTCATCATCTTCAGGACCGTCAGTTTCTTTTCTATCTGGACGTTTCCATGCCAAGTAATACATAGTTGTTCTAACACCAACAATATACTTTGTTTCAGGATTTCTAAAATTCTTAAATTGATCACGAGCTTTCTCAGCATCACTCATTACTGGTACAATAACATCAGCAAGATCACCATAATCACCAGTCATTGGGTTGAAGAAGTCCATGTCATATCCACTCATAGGGTGATTATCAACAGCGGCCTTAACCTTTCTCTCAACAATCATACTTCTACCTTGATTACCAATAATATTGATTAATCCCATATGCCAGATCGCTGGGTGAACACCAACACATCTTGGTTCAAGTTTCTTAGAGTAGTAATCTGGAACAGAGTCATATAAACGTCCCCATTCATCAGTATCTGGAGATTTTTGATTACATCTTAAACCTTCCATTAAAATACCACCTGAAACTTTTTCTTTACCAGTATTTTGATCTGTATAAACATACTTAGTATTTTGAATTTCAGAGTTTGCCCATAATAAAGATACAAGACCTTTAATATCTTCTGGGTAAAAGTTAAGCTTCTTACCATTTGGAAGATCAAAACTTACCATATGCTTTGGTCTTGGAACATTACCTGCAGCTGTAGACCAACCATGACAGATACCTTCCCAAAGGGCCATATAATCATTCTTTTCTTTAACAACAAAGTTTCTCTGCTCTCTAACTGCTTTATCAAAAGCTGCTGGAAATGCATCCACAACATCACGTGCTTCACCACGATCCACCATTTGCTGAGCAAAGTATTCTGTTAAACCACCACGTCTAGACATTGCATAAGGAAGAGCTTCTTCAACAGTTTTAAAAACTTTATTCTCACCTTCATGCCATACTTGGATCTTTTCATTCACTAATTTCTCTGCGAACTCTAAAGACTTACCAGATACTTTGTCTAAACTTGCAAGGAATCCATATTCTTTTTCAGATCCCCACTTGTGCATGTATTCTCTTAAACGATTAGTAAGATCAAAATTCTTATCACCTAAAAGTAAGTCATACTTCTCAGATGGAGCTAGCTTGTTTAACTCTTTTTGAGATAATTCCATAATGACTGGGTGAACTTTTGTTCTTCTATCTGTTAATTTATTATAATTTGAAGTCCAAGATAACTCATGCTGAGGTCTCAAAATTTGTAATGACTCATAATAAGGGTCTGCAATTAAACCTTTATTCAATGGCCAATAGGTTGACATCCACGGTTGTTCACTTGTACGACCCTTACTCAGTCCAAGTCTATGAGCTTCGAAAACATTATTAATATAGTTTTCGTCTTCACTCATATACTCTGCACGAGCTTGTACCTTTTCAGTTGAAAAAGGAACAAAAGGATAAACCTCAGGGTAAGTTCTTTCTTCTTCAGCTTTCGCATTAAAAGAACTCATGGTCGCAACAGTCACTAAACCAAATACACTAAGTTTCTTAAGACTAATCGACTTCATTTTAACTCCTCATAGAATTTAATAAGCGTGAGTTTTATATCAGCTTTTTACGCTATGCACAAAGGTTGGGGCTAAGCTCTGAAATATTTATCATATTTACTTGCACACCAGCACTTAACCTCTTGAAAATACATGTTTTATCAGAGGTGCCAAAGTGCACCTGATTTTCATTTAATCTCTAAAATGTGACCATTTAGTTATATTTTTTAATAAAAGAGGAGAAGCAAATGAGAAATTTAGCTATGGTCTTAGGACTATTAATGTCAATGAGTCTATTCGCAGACACAACTCAAGTTGAGCGTGTTTATTTTGATGGAACTCAGAACATGGACAATGTTCAAGCGAGAACAGAAGTAACAAGAACAGAATACAGAACTGTTAGAGTTCCAAGCACATGTTACAGAACAGAGTGGAGATATAGATGTACTATGCGTCCAGGTAGCTGTCGTAACGTATGTGACAGAAACAGAAACTGTAGAAGAGTTTGTTCAAGACCACAAAGAGTATGTAGAAATATTCCAGTACAAGTTCCTTACAGATGTACTAGAACAGTTCAAGAGCCATATGAAGTTCATGACTACTTCGTAGATACAGAAGTTACTTTTAACTACGATCTTTCTGATATCTTAAACGGTGCTGGTGAAGAGTTCACTGTTAGTGTAACTGGAAAAGATGTAAATATGTCAGTTGCTGATTCTGGAAATTACTTAATCCTAAAAAGAAGTGAAAACATAGATTCAAGTGCAAGAGGTGAGGACCTTACTCAAAGTATTACTTACGATTTAGACTTCGTACAAATGAGCAAAGTAAAAGACGCTCTAGGTGCAGGTGTTCAAGATGTAAGCTATAGAAACGGTGTCCTATATTTCGCTCTTGGAAAAGGTTTTAACACAAAAGACTTTATCCAAAACATCAAAGTTTATAACTCAAGAAGATTCAGATCAGATGTTCTTCTTTTTGACAGAAACCTAACTGATAATGAAATGGATATCCAAACTAATGGAAATCAAACTCAAGTATCAATCGATATGACGAGACTTAACGTTGATCTTCCAAGCCGTATGCGTGTTATTATGACTTCAAAGTATAATACTCGTGGAGCAACTGCTTTAAACGCTAAAGAAAGCGAACTTGAAGCAAGTGCAAATTGGATTTTTTCTAAGTAAGAAATATTTGCAAAATAGAGGGTGCCTTAATGGTGCCCTTTTTTATTTTTATGCGATTAAACCTTATCCTTCTATCCCTATTTATTCTTACGTCACCAAGCTTACAAGCAGCTAGTATGGACTATTATCAACTTGAGAACTATGAGCTTAAAAGAGAAGAGCTTAGTATTAAAGGCATTAATAAAACCTATGCCATAAAACTCTTTCACTACCGCACTAAAGAAAATAAACAAAAAGAAAATAATCAAAAACATATTTTTATGTCTCATGGCTACTTAGATAATTGTGCTTATGCCATCAAGGCCATTAAGTTCTTCTTAGATCATCAATACAATGTCACATGCTACGATCTACCAGGACACGGTGAAAGCTCCGGCAATAGAGGAGATATCGACGACTTTAAAACTTATGGGCTTGTCATAAAAGAGGCCTATAAAAAGACTTACCAAAATCAGCATTATCAAAGAAAAATCTTTTACGCTCACTCCACTGGCAATAGTGGAATGATTGAATTACTACTAAATAATGAGGCCCCAGTATTTGATCAGTACATTATGGCCGCTCCCTTAATTAGATCATACCTTTATAAACTCACTCGCTTTGCTATGCGCTATTTCGGACGCTTTTTAAGAACAGTACCAAGAAAATTTAGAAATCTACACAACCAAGACTATCGCGATACCCTCAATTTAGATCCTAGTCCCATCAGAAAACTCCCAACCAATTGGGTAAGAAAAAATATTCAATGGAATTACGAGCTTACCAAAAAAGAAACAAGCCCAATTTCACTGGATGTGATTTTCGCCACAAACGATACAGTGATTGATTTAAATTATAATCGCTACTATATAGAAAAACATTTTCCAAACGCACGCATTCAAATGATCCAAAATTCGGGCCATCATTTTTACTTTCAAAAAGATGCAGTGACCGAAGAATTTTTTAGAGTTGTTTTTGGCTTATTGTAAACCTAGCTAAAATAATAGGCGCATTCTAATATTTCATAGAAAAAAGATGCAAACAAAAACTTAAGCATAGCTTAAGAAATCCTCAAATTAAAAAAATCACTCAATGTAATTACAAGTATATCTAGACTTACAAAATCTTAATAATTCGCTCAAAGCACCTACTAGATTACGCATCCATAAACTGACGGTATTTATGCATAAAGGAATCCCGACCAAGCCCGATAAGTAGACTCATGTTATGATGTTCAAACAGAAAAACCACAAGCTTTTGG
>CAJXHA010000279.1 GCA_913053615.1 uncultured Bacteriovoracaceae bacterium
TTAGGTGCCGGTGCAGGTTTTGGACTTGTAAGCATTTATGCTTTTTCTTTATTTATAGCGGTTATTTGTATTGAATCCGTTTTACGCAATTTCAACCCAATGAAGACTATTTTATTTGGTGGAATCGCTCTTTTTATTGTGAGTTCAGTTTCGATTCTAGGTTATTTAAAGTCACAAGATACGACTTTAAAAGCTGTTACTGTAAAGTTTATTGAAACGAATGCACAAGCGTTAAAGGAAAATGTTTTTAATTCAAATAAGGCGGGTAATGTAGAGGAAGAGATTAAAAGCTTAAAGATGTTACAAAACCCAGAGAAAACTGCGGATGAAGTTATTAAGGAAATTCCTGGCTATATGATGCTGACTAACTTCTTACTCTTATGGTTTGTTCTTTATCTTTTATTAAAATATAAGAGATTGAAGTATGGGCTGGAGAAGGATCAATATACTGATCATGATCTTTTAAATTTTAAGGTTCCAGATCATTATATTTGGTTAGTTATTATCTCGTTAGGACTCTTGATTTGGGGAAATGAAATAGGTGAGTGGCATACGAGCTTAGGACACTTTCTTATTCAGAGTTTAGGTGCATTCTATTTCTTTCAAGGATTTGGATTGTATATGGCCTTTTTAAACTTTGTTAACTTTTACGGTTTTTTACGAGTGGTTTTGGTGAGCATAACTGTTTTTACAGCAGGTTCTATTATCGCAATCCTAGGCTTATTCGATATGTTTATTGATTTTAGAAAATATTTAAAAAAGAAAGAAATTTAAGGAGATAAAAATGAAAGTAATTTTAACTGATAGAGTGAAGTCTCTTGGCGGTGTTGGAGAAATCGTTAATGTTTCTCAAGGGTACGCAAGAAACTATTTAATTCCTAATTCTCTTGCAATCCTTGCTGATGAAGGTAACAAGAAGCAAATGGAAGACTACCAAAAAATGTTATCTAAGAAAGTTGAAGAAGAGAAAGCTGAAGCTAAGGAATTAGCATCTAAGCTTAATGGAACTGCTTTAACTATCATTAAGAAAGTTGGTGGAAACGGAAGATTATTTGGTACTGTAACAAATACTGAATTATCTAAAGAATTAGCTAAAGCTGGTTTAGATGTTGAGAGAAGACTTATCCAAGTTGATACTCCAATCAAAACTACTGGTGAGTATGAAATCAAAGCGAAACTTTTCCAAGATGTTGAAGCAACATTTAAAGTAAACGTTGAGATGGATCCAAAGCAAGCTGCTGAAATGAAAAAGAAGCAAGAAGCTGCTGAGAAGAAAAAAGCTGCTAAGAAAGATGCTCCAGCTGAAGAAGCTGCTGCAACTGAAGAAGTTAAGACTGAAGAAAGCGAAGCTTAAGAATAAAAATTGCATGGCCGGGTCTCATTTTTTAAGACTCGGCTATGTTATTATTTACTAAAGTCACCCATCACAAAGAATTGAGAGAGAGTTATGATTCCTGAATCTAATAAAGAATTACCACATGATTTATTGGCCGAGAGAGCACTTATTGGTTGTTTGATCGTTGATAACTCTACTTTCGATGAAATCACAGATGTAAATTTAGAAGTGGAAGATTTTTATCATCCACAGTACTCACAAATTTATCGTGGGATTAAAGAATTGGCCGTTGATAGTAAGCCATTTGATCTTGTAAGTCTGTGTGCCAAGCTTAATGATATTGGTAAGCTTGAGATGGTGGGAGGACAAAGTGCTGTCGTTGATATCCTTGAGGAAACTGCCAGTGCTGCCAATATTTATCATTATGCAAAATTAATAAAGAACAAAGCTATTCTCCGTCAAATTGTTCGTACCAGTATGCAAATTACAGATCACGGATTAAATTTTATTGGAGATGTTGAAGAGTTTATTGATGAAGTAGAATCTAAGTTTTTTAATATCTCTTCTCAATCAAAAACGAATCATGTGATTACTTTAAAGGATGCTTTAAAGGAGAACCTGCGCCAACTAGAGCAAGGTAAGAGAGATAAGGGAGAGATCCTAGGTCTAAGTACCGGCTTTCAATCTTTAGATAAAAAGCTCTTAGGTATGCAAGCTGGTCAGATGATTATTGTTGCTGCTCGTCCCGGGATGGGGAAGACATCACTGGCCTTAAATATTGCGGTTAATGCTTGTAAGCACAGTGAATTACCAGTTATGTTTTACTCTTACGAGATGTTAGGCCCTGAGCTTTCAGGAAGAATCTTAAGTAGTGAAGCTAATATTGATTCAAGAAAAATTAGAACAAATGATTATAATGATATGGAACTTAGAAGTTTAGGACATGCTGTTCAAAATCTTTCTAAACTTCCAATATATATAAATGATAATTCCGGAACAAACCTCTTAGATATTAAATCTCAAGCCAGAAAAGTTAAGTCTGATCGTGGAATTGGAATGATTGTTATCGACTACCTCCAACTTATGCAACCACACGTGAGAAAGAATTCTCGTGAGCAGGAAATTGCAGAAATCTCAAGGGGGATTAAAGAGTTAGCAAAGGAATTACAATGTCCGATTATGGCACTTTCACAGCTTAACCGTTCTGCGACTTCTAGAACGGATAGACGTCCTCAACTACAAGATCTCCGTGAATCTGGATCGATTGAGCAGGATGCCGATGTTGTTATGCTTATTCACCGTGAAGGTTATTATGATGAGAATGTGCCCGATAAGAATGTGGCAGAAATCATTGTGGCAAAGAACAGGGCGGGTGAACCAGGTACTGTGAAAACAGCATGGGTTGCAAGTCTTACTAAATTTGCTGAGCTTGATCCTTCCCAGTACCCACAAGAAGATTAAAGTCTTTTTTATCCAGATGAACCAGATGAATAAAACGAATAGTTATTTTTATCTAAACGATCTGGAGCGCTTTTTACACCTGACTCAACCTTGTCTATGTGAGCTTTATTATAAGCAATTTAAATTAGATCTTTTAACAGGAGAGAAGACTCTCATTACTCAAGCAGATATTGAGTTAGAGTTAGAACAAACTAAGCTTAGTCACTCTTTTGAAAAGCCAGTTGTTTATCATTTTTTCTATGAAGCAGGTTATCTTTTTAATGAACTCGCAGAGCTTGTAAAAGATACCACTCCTTTATTTATAAAAATAATTTATCAAAATGCCACTTTAGAAGATATTCCTCTTAAGGATGAAGTCGAAGAGTTCGATTTATCGCCAATTGATTATCCTCGTTTTAAAAAATATAAAAAACAATTTCGAGAAGTTCAAAAGAATTTAGTTAAGGGAAATTGCTATCAAGTAAATTTAACCGCTCCTTTTTATTTAAAGTTTGAACAAGCTCAGAAAGAAGACTTTATCCATGCTATTTGGCGAAAAGCTTCTACTAGAGCTGCATTTGCTCATTGCTCTTATATTGATAGTCTTGATAAATTATTTCTGTCTAATTCACCTGAATGTCTTTTTAAGTATTATAAAAAAGATGATAAGGCCTATATTTATTCTCTGCCTATTAAAGGAACAATTAAGCAAAGTGAAAAAGAGAATACAGAAATAACTTTTAAAAAACTTGTGAGCTCAAAAAAAGAACAAGGTGAACTCTATATGATTGCAGATCTTATTCGCAATGATCTATCTCGTATTGAGCTTAGGCCTAGTGAGGTGGTTAGTAAGAAATCTAAGTTAGAAGTACCAGGTATTGTTCATCAATACTCTGTTTTAAGAGTTGAAGTTAGTCATGCAGTAAATCTCTTACAAACACTGAAAGCATTATTTCCAGGTGGAAGTATTACGGGAGCACCAAAGTATAATGTGATGAAGCATATTAAAGAGATTGAGGCCTATGAGCGTGGCTTTTATTGTGGCTCAACTGTTCTTTTGTATAAGAATATAAAGTCCGCTTCTATTAATATTCGCTCCAGTGAAATTGATTTTAATAATAATGAAATTAAGTACGGCTCCGGTGGAGGCGTCACGATATTAAGTGATGCGAAGAGCGAGTTTGATGAGCTTTTTGTGAAAATGAATTCCTTTCTTCACCTATTCCCCATGAAAAGTTAACAAATGGTTAACAATTTTAAAGAGTTATCCACAATTTCTTAATTCAAACTTAAGAAAAAATCACAATTTCTTACATCTCTATTAAGTTGTTTGACATAAGAATTTCTAAATAGATATGCTTGGTTTCAAGAGAGGGGGAACCATCCACGGAGTAAGGATGGTTTGAAACAACTGCAAGGAGATAAGCATGTTGGATCAAATTACTAATGAGCAAGAGCTTGTAAGCCTAGATTCACTAGCAGCTCTAACTGGATTTCCGGTAGAGATGATTAAGTCTGAGCTATTCAAGGACTCGGCATTAGAAAATGAAAAAATCAGTCTAGCTGATTTAAGAAAAGCAATGGTCAGCTACATTGACGCTAC
>CAJXHA010000280.1 GCA_913053615.1 uncultured Bacteriovoracaceae bacterium
TGCCAATAGATTTAATCAAGCTAACTCAGCAACAACAGGTGGTGATTTAGGATACCAACCAAGAACCAGGCTAACTCCTGAATATTATGAAGCAATTAAAGGTAAAAAGGTTGGAACAATTACTAAGCCTTTTAAGACACAGTTCGGAAGACATATTGTTAAGATCTTAGGTGTTAAAACTTACGAACAAATTGATGAAAAAATGTACAAAAAAATCATCTATGATATCAAAAGAGATAAAATCATTGAGGACTACTTTGCAGGGCTGCGCAAAAAGTCAAACGTGAAAATTTATAGTAAAAACCTTAGGTGATGATTAATTTAAAACTTTTACTATTATTTATAATTTCCTTTAATTCATATGCTGTTTTACTAGATAAAGTAGCAGGAGTAATTAATGATAAAGTTATTACTTTGTCTGAGATTAATCGTGTAAACAATACTTTAGAATTTAGAAAGGAAGTTACACCTTTAATATTTACTCAAGAAAAATATGACACTGAAGATATTTTAAAGATTCTTCAACATAACTATATTATCAAAGACAAACTTTCTGAACTTGGCTTTGTTATAAGTGATGATAGTGTTGAATCAAGAATTACTGAAACAGAAAAAAGACAAGGTCTTAGAAGACAAGACTTAATTAACTTTCTGGACAGTAAGGGAATTACTTTTAGTGAATATTTTGAATTAATTAGAAATGGTATGGAATATAGCATTTTCTATTCAAGAATAATTTCACCACTTGTTAACATTACTGATCAAGAAGTTAAAAATACATATTACAACCAAACTAATAATAAGAAATCACTTTCTTTTATCTATGAAATCACTGACTTTGCTTTTTCTAGAGAGTTATCTAAAAGACAACAAGCTGAAGTAACTGTTTACTTAGATGAGTATATTAAGACTGGAAACATTCCTAGTGACTATAAAGATTTTGATACTAATAACCTTGGTAAACTTAAAAATGATGACTTACCAAAAGATCTTCAAGGTTTATTATCAAAAACTAATGAAGGTAGTTTTTCTAAACCTTATTACAAAGATGGAACGACTCATATTTTTTATGTTTCCAAAAAGGATCTCGCCGAATCTAATGAATATTTAAGACAGAAAGAGGCGATTTATAATCAATTATTTATAAAAAAATCTAAGAAGATTATTCAAAATTGGTTCTCTAGAGAGTCACTTAATTATTACGTTTTAAATAATTTATGATCTATGTTTCACAAGGACACGAGAAGGGTATAGGCCTAGAAGTTTTTTTAAAGGCTTTTTTATGCTTTGACTCTGCTTTTCAAGAAAACTTTAAGTTATTTACATTTAAAAGCAGCTTAGAAAATGTTCTTAAAAGCTGCTCTCTAGATTACATTATTTCAGAAGATAACTTATCTTTTTATAATACAAATTTAAAACTTGAGTTACTTGAAGATGATTCTGAGCCACAATCAAGTATTGCTTTAAAATCAATTCTCAATATCATTAATTCTAAAGATCATTTGGTAACATTACCTACCTCAAAAGATCAGCTTATTTATAATCGTGAACTAGTTAATGGACATACAGAATATTTTAGATCACATTTTAAAAATCAATCTATAAGTATGAATTTTATTTCACCTGATTTTAATTGCCTACTACTTACTGATCACATTGCTATTTCTAAAATTGAAGAAACACTCACTAAGGAATACATTCTAAATAAAGTGAGAGTTACATTAAATCAAATTCAAAGTTTTAAGAATGTTGATGAGGTTGTCTTTAGTGGTATTAATCCACATAACGGTGAAAATGGCCTAATAAGCAATACTGATGAAGTTCTGAATGAATGTATTAAAGAACTAAAAAGTGAGTTTCCTAAGCTTACTTTTACAGGGCCATATCCTGCAGACACAATTCATATGCAAGGTATTAGTGCGAATAAACTATTTATCTATGCCTCTCATGATCAAGGATTAGCACCTTATAAGCTATATAATGGCTTAATTGGAATTAACCTATGCTTGGGCTTACCATTTTTAAGAACCAGTGTAGATCACGGAACAGCATTTAATTTATACGGAAAGAATTCTGCTAATTACTTGGGAATGCTTTATTTATTAAAAAGTCTTAGAGAGAGCCAAAAAAAAGCCCAGAACTAAGTCTGGGCCTTCTATAATTAATCTATTAAAGAATTAATTAAGCGATTTTACCTGCTAAAGTAAATGCAATAACTAGTGCATAGATAACAAGTGACTCGATAAGAGCAAGACCAATAATCATTGGAGTTTGAATCTTAGATTGAGCACCTGGGTTTCTTGCGATACCTTCTAAAGCTGCTGCTGCTGTTTTACCTTGAGCTAATGCTCCACCGAATGCTGCTAGTCCTAGAACTAAAGCTGCTGATAATGCGTAAAGTGAGTTAGCGTTTTCCATTTTTTTCTCCTTAAATAAAAATGTTAGTGAGCCTCATGATCGTGATGCTCAACTGCTGAACCTATATAAATCATTGTTAATAGGGTAAATACAAATGCCTGTACAAAACTTACGAAAATTCCAAGTGCATAAAATGGAATCGGAACAATGTACGGAACTAAATCAGAAAAGATAGAAAGAACTAAGTGATCCCCTTCCATATTTCCTTTAAGACGAAGACCTAATGAAATAGGTCTAACTGCATGTGAAATTAATTCGATTACAAGCATTAATGGTGCAAGGAAAGCTACTGGACCTAAGAAGTGCTTAATGTGTCCAACTAAACCCTGAACTCTAATACCTTGATAGTTATAGTAAATGAATACGAAAATACCCATTGCTAATGTTGTGTTTAAATTATCAGTAGGAGGTAAAAAACCTGGAATAACACCAATAACGTTATTAAAGAAAATTACCATAAATAGAGTAACGATAAGTGTGAAATATTTTTTAGTTTCCTTTTCACCCATAATACTAACTGCAAGGTTATAAAGAAATTCACCAAAGCTTTCAAAAATATTTCTAAAGCTAATTCCTTTATCAGGAACAATAGCTGCGTCTACTGAGCTGGCTTTTGCACGATAAATAATTCCACCAATTAAAAGTAATGAACAAACAAATGCATAAGTAATTGTGTGCTCATGAATATGTAGGCCATGTGCTATTCCACCTAACCATGTAAAACCACCACTAGCAAAAGCTGGGGCTGAAAACAAAATTGACGCAAAAAGTAATACACTTCTCATAGGATATCCTTAATTTTTTTATCTATTTCTTTTAATACTTAAGACAAGAATAATCAATTGAAATATATAGGAAAATGTTAAAATCAGGAGGTGTTTTTTCATTGTTATCATCGCAAAAATGAAAACAGCTATTAAAATAAAAAATTTCAGCACTAGAAAGAATGATTTTTTCTGATTTTCACCAGTAATGGCCTGTACGCCACGCAGCAACATATATTGATTGGCCAAAACTCCCACGAAAAATATGGAAACACTAATAAGTAGTGAAGTACCAATTACGTACAATGTCGCAATATAGTTTAAGAGACTGAGAATGTAGTAGGGTAGTTTATTCATTTTTTTAAGTTTTTAAATATTAACCAAAATATATTTCCGATCACTGCTAATATAATAAAAATACCCATTGGGGTAGAGATAAAATTATTTTGAATCAAATACACTACCACTAAACCAATTCCTAAAACAGTTGATGGTAGACCTAATGATAGACCTAAGACTTTGAGCATTTTTTTAGTATTTTCTTTCTCTTCACTCATCGTTTTCTAGCAACACGTCTTTGATAAAGAGAATTTAGCCTATTCTTTATAACTTCTGGATTAGGATATTCACCAATAATTGAATAATAGATATTATAGGCTTCTTTAAGGTTTTCAGAACTTTCATAAGCATTTGCAATTAGAAACTTAACATTAATAATATGATCTTTTCTGGTCTCTCTTTTTAAATATTCAAACCAATATGAGATAGAAGCATCCCAATCCTTACGATAAAAATGGGATAGTCCTAAATAATAAAAACTTCTAATTTTAGGTTCACCACTAGAACTAATGGTTAAATCTTTCATCAACTTATCACTTTCAACATAGCGACCTAAATGAAATAAAGACTGAGAGTATCTAAAAATATAGTAATCTTGCTTTTCTAATTTTGGAATAAATCGACTAAGCTTTCGATAAGTTTTTAGCGAACTATCATAATCTTTTAAATTTTCAAAACTTATATCACCAATTTTTTCTAAGGCCTTAACCTGCCAAAGCGGCTCATTTGATTCAATAATTATATTATTCAAATTTTTTAAGGCAGCTTCATAATTGTTTAAATAAACTGAGTATATTTCCGCTAATTGGTAGTGAATTTTAATTCGAATATTTTTAGAAGCTTT
>CAJXHA010000281.1 GCA_913053615.1 uncultured Bacteriovoracaceae bacterium
TAATCTCCAAAATATATAAATATATAAAAAATATTCCTAATATATTTATTTATAAGAATTCGTTCTTCCAAACTATGTTTTTTTTGTTTGGGATAAGGGATATCTACTATTCACAATCAACTTTTACTAACAAATATGGGGATTCGACACAATGGTTAGAATGAAAAACATAGAAATCTACAAAGATATCCATATGGATGAGATAAGAAAACTAAAAAGTGTTGTAACTATTGATAAATTTGGTAAATGGGATTTACCTGTGAAGAGAAATGAAGAGGGATTTGTTTCTCAACACAAAGTTTGTGTCGAGTTAGATTTTTTCAAAGATAGAATTATTAAATATGTTGAAAATCAACATACTCAAGAAGAGATTGATGAGATAGTTCTTAAGTGGGATGTTCCCAGTTACAATCTTATCAAGGGATTAGGGGATTCTAATGGTAGAACTTTTTGTTCTTATGAATTCTTTGTAGATGATGATGGTTATATTGATAGGATTTGTG
The DNA here is from genome assembly GCA_913053615.1 of uncultured Bacteriovoracaceae bacterium. Lineage (GTDB taxonomy): Bacteria > Bdellovibrionota > Bacteriovoracia > Bacteriovoracales > Bacteriovoracaceae > UBA845. The sequence continues at coordinate 504 of CAJXHA010000281.1, forward strand.
TAATGACCGAAAGAAATTGTAATCATCTGTTGGATTGGTTATTGGAAATGGTATATCAATCGAAGTGATAGTAATTTATCTCAATCTTGGCCAAGATTGAGATAATAGATGATGCCCTAAAGTTATCACTTCCACTCTTGTAGTGGCCTAACAAACTGTAGTGGTCCGATAAAACCTGCTCCTCCGGTTATAAGTAGTTTCATAAATTACACTCTTTATAATATTTATAAGTTTCGTTAAGGCCTTCTTTTAAATCAATACCATATTCCCAACCCATTTTTTTTAATCTTGTGATATCAATCAGCTTCCTTGGAGGGCCATCTGGCTTGGTAGTATCAAAGATTAACTTACCTTTGTACCCAACCAACTCTTTAATAGTCTCTGCAATTTCTCGTATGGTTGTGTCCTTTCCAGTACCTACATTAATATGTGAAAGTATTGGTTTAGTATTGGCCTTATAGGTCTGCTCATCTAGCTCCAGTACAAACAGTGATGCAGCAGCCATATCATCTACATATAAGAACTCACGCATGGCATTTCCTGTGCCCCAAACCACAACTTCAGTATCATTGTTAACCTTTGCTTCATGAAAACGGCGTATAAGTGCAGGGATAACATGTGAGTTTTCTGGATGGAAATTATCATTAATACCATATAAATTTGTTGGCATTACTGAGCGGAAATCTGTGTCATGCTGTCTATTGTATGATTCACAAAGCTTAATACCAGCAATTTTAGCAATAGCGTACGGCTCATTTGTCGGCTCCAACACACCAGTCAAAAGAGCGCCTTCCTTCATTGGCTGCTCAACTTCTCTTGGATAAACACAAGTACTTCCTAAAAAAAGAAGACGCTTAACATTGGATTGATAAGCCGCATGGATGACATTGATCTCTATCATCATGTTTTGATAGATAAAGTCTGCTGGATAGATGTTATTCGCATGAATGCCACCTACCTTGGAAGCTGCTAAGATAACGTAGTCAGGCTTTTCATGTTTAAAGAAATTTTGTACTCGCTCTTGATTAGTAAGATCTAGCTCCTTATGCGTACGCATCAGAAGATTAGTAAATCCTCTTGCCTCTAATTGCCTAACAATAGCAGAGCCTACTAGGCCTCTGTGCCCTGCAATATAGATTTTATCATTAAAATTCATTTAATAATTTACTTGTGTTTATGTTACTCGTTAAAGTCTGATGCCTTAAAGCCATGCTTTTTAACTAACGAATCACGCTTGGAAATGTTAATGTCATTTTCCATCATCTCATGCACCATCTCTTCTAATGTTATCTTTGGCTCCCAGCCTAGTTTTTCTTTAGCTTTGGATGGATCGCCCAGCAATGATTCTACTTCCGTTGGGCGAAAATATCTTGAATCAACTACTACGAGTAAATTACCAGTTTCAGTATCAAAACCTTTTTCGTCAATACCTGCACCTTCCCAGTGGATTGTTCTACCTAAATAACCCCAGGCAAAGTTAACAAAGTCACGCACTGAGGACTGAACACCTGTGGCAATACAGAAATCATCTGGTTCATTTTGTTGTAGCATCAGCCATTGCACCTCAACGTAATCTTTGGCATGGCCCCAATCACGCTTAGCATTCAGATTACCTAGATAGAGTGTCTCTTGAAGGCCTAAAGAGATTCGCGCTAGTGCACGGGTGATTTTACGGGTAACAAAGGTCTCACCACGAACTGGGGATTCATGATTAAACAAGATACCATTACAAGCAAATATGTCGTAGGCTTCACGGTAGTTAATAGTAATCCAATAAGCGTAAAGCTTTGCTGCTGCGTATGGAGAACGTGGATAGAATGGTGTAGTCTCTTTTTGTGGAATTTCTTGTACTGCGCCGAACAGTTCTGAGGTAGAAGCTTGATAGTACTTGGTTTTCTTTTCTAAACCCAAGATACGAATGGCTTCTAGTATGCGAAGTGCGCCTAAGCCTACGGTATCTGCAGTGTATTCTGGAGTTTCAAAAGATACAGCCACATGGGATTGTGCTCCAAGATTATAGATTTCATCAGGTTGGATTTTATTAATGATACTAACCAAACTCACTGAATCAGATAGATCTCCATAATGGAGTATAAATTTACGTCCTTTTTCATGAGGGTCTTGGTATAAGTGATCAATACGGTCAGTATTGAATGATGATGAACGACGTTTGATGCCATGAATCTCATAGCCTTTATCTAGCAAGAATTCTGCTAAGTAGGAGCCATCTTGTCCAGTTATGCCGGTTATTAATGCTACTTTTTTATTTACCATATTTAATCTTTAAAATAATCCTTTATGTATTTTTGATTCTTTTATATTATCCATCAACCCTACCATAAACATCTTCAAATCTAATAATATCATCTTCACCTAGGTAAGTGCCACTTTGAACTTCGATAATCTCTAATGGTTCGTTGGTTTTATTTTCAAGTGCATGGATAGCACCTAATGGAATGTAAGTGGATTCACCTTTTTTAAGAGCAAATGTTTGCTCACCATTAGTGACTGTAGCCGTTCCACTAACAACTACCCAATGCTCTGCGCGCTTGTGATGTATTTGTAGTGAGAGTTTAGCTCCAGCTTTAACATGTAATTTTTTTACTTGGAAATACTCACCTGATTCAATTGAGTCGAACCAACCCCAAGGGCGATAAACTTTGCGGTGAACCCTACTCTCATACCGACTGCTAGCTTTCAAGGATTCAACAATACCCTTTACTTGCTGAGCTTTGTCTTGAGTGGCAATAAGAGTTGCATCAGGTGTATCTACAATAATTAAGTTATCAACACCTATGGTTGCTACTATGTGGTGACCAGCGTTGATGAAGGTGTTGGTAGTGTCTTTAGTAATTACATCACCTTTGATAACATTACCTTGGCTATCTTTTTCACCGATATCATAAAGTGTTGACCAATCACCTATATCATTCCACTTTGCATCCAGTGGAACAACTACGACATTATTGGATTTTTCCATAAGGGCATAGTCTATTGAGTCAGATGGAGACGACTCAAAGGCTTGTTTTTCTAGGTGAATAAAGTCTAGATCTTTTGTGGCGTTATTTACAGCGTTTTTAACTGATTTAACAACATCAGGTGAGTGTGTTATGAGTTCGTCAATAAGGGTGAGTGCTTTGAACATGAACATACCAGAGTTCCATTGATAGTTTCCCTGTTCGATGTAAAATTCTGCAGTTTTTAGATCTGGCTTTTCAACAAACTCTTCTACCTTGAACGCACCATTACTGCAATCTTTTGAAGTTTTGATATAGCCATAGCCGGTATTCGCATTGGTTGGCAGAATACCAAAAGTAGCTAACTTACCACTTTTAGCTTGTTGGCTTGCAATGCTAATAGCTCGATGAAAAGAATCAACATCTTGAATGACATGGTCGGCTGATAAAACTAGTAATATAGAATCATCTGAATCTTTTAGTGACTGAAGTGCAGCAGCAGCTATTGCAGGTGCTGTATTTCTAGCAACAGGCTCTAATAATATTATTGGTTTTTTAATGTAAATTTGTTGACACTGCTCTGCCACTAAGAAGCGATGATCTGCATTACAAATGATAATTGGATCTGTAATGTTATCTAATTCGTTAAGACGTAGAATAGTCTCTTGAAGCATGGTTTTATCACCCAATAGCGGTAAATATTGCTTTGGGTATTCTTTGCAAGAGATTGGCCAAAGACGAGTTCCTGAACCGCCTGAGAGAATAACTGGGATTATTTTTATCATTCTTTAATCAACCCTAAATAAATCTCTTGTATAGACTTTAGTTTTTACTGTCATTTAATCCGTATTATAGTTAAA
>CAJXHA010000282.1 GCA_913053615.1 uncultured Bacteriovoracaceae bacterium
CTTCATCCGATGACTCTTCACCTTCATCGACATAATCTTGATCTCCGGTTGGAGTCTCATCAGCCGACTCTAGTGTTGTAGTATCTTCGTAATCATCACCTGATTGTGCAAAAGAATTAATTGGTAGTGCTAAAATTAAAAGAAAGAACACCATGAATAAGTTAGTTTTATTTTTTAAGATTGTTTTCATCATTACCTCCAACGAATTTGATTAAAAACACTTACTGGTGATATTTTCGTCCATTTTTTCATTTTGGAAAAATCGTTTTATTTGCTAAAATGATTAGGTATAAGTTAATTAAAATTCGTAAGGTGTTGATTTTATATGAATAGGCTTAATTTTAACCATCTCTATTACTTTTATATTATTGCCAAGACTGGATCTATTAAGGAGGCAAGTGAGAAACTCTTTGTGACTGCAGCGACAATTAGTGATCAGCTAAAGCTCTTAGAAGAATTCTTGAATACGCAATTATTTCACCGTCGAAATCGATCATTGATTTTAACAAAGGAAGGAGAGCTGGCATTAAGGTATGCAGAGCAAATTTTTGATCTAGGAAATGACCTTACCAGTAGTTTAAGAAATAAAGTCTTTCAGCCCAAACTTAGTTTAGATATAGGTATGACCCACTTTATGGGACATTATTTTTTATATGAAAATTTATTATCTTTATTTGAAAGCTCTAATTCGACTCTTAGGATTACAGAAGGTGAGCGCTCCCATTTATTATTAGACTTAGAGGAAGATAAAGTTGATATGGTTATCACTGATGATAAGAGCGCATTGCCAAGTAATATGATTGCATATCGAATTGGCGTGAATAGGACTTATTGTGTGGCCCATAAAAAATTCAAAAAGTATCAAAAGAACTTTCCAGATTCTTTAAGTCAGTTACCTTTTTTTAATTATACTAATGAATCATTTTTAAAGCATGAAATTGAGTTATTTTTTATGAAAAATGCAATTAGTCCTAAGACAATTGGTGAAGCTGACGATATTGATCTTTTACAAGCTATAACCGCAAAGGGACTGGCCTTTACCATTGTTCCCGAAGTGGCACAAAAAAGATTTGAAGCTAGTTTTGATTGTGTTACCTTAGGAGAAGTTAAAGAATTACAAACCTATGTATGGGGTGTCACGAAAAAGAATTATCAGGGCATCGGTTTAGATATTTTAAAGGAAATGGAACATGAGAACAGTTGAAGTCATTCATCCTGAAAACTTTGAACAAGAAGAACACTTTTATCCAAAGGCATTAAATTCACAATTACATGGAATGGTAAGTCACTTCTTTAATCTTGATCACCAAAGAATTGTAAAAAGATATAATTATTTAAATCCACAAGTAGATCCCGAGTCGCTCAAAGAAATCTTAGGGTATCAAACGAAGCATTTCTTTTGGGGAGGAGCAGATTTATTCTACGTTACTACTGAAAAGGGTAATCGTAAGATGGTTGTGCTTGAAACTAATTCATGCCCTTCTGGTCAAAAATCTATGCCTCCACGCTCTGATGCTGATGAATATAGAGGATATCGTTACTTAATTGAAGAGTCTTTTATACCTAATCTTAAAAAGAAAAGACTTCCTAAGGGGGCTCTTGCAGTTATCTATGATAAAAATTATATGGAAGTCTCTGGCTATGCAGCAACTATTGCTGATCTTACTGGAGAAGATGTTTATTTAATCCCACACTTTAATAATGAAGAACAGTTTGTTGATTTTAAAGATGGAGTTATGTACCTCAAACAAGATGGTAAAGAGATTCCTATAAGAGCTGCTTTTCGTTATGTCACTCAAAAGCCATGGAATAGAATCCCAACCACGACGAAAACATTTATTTTTAACTCAACACTTGTCTGCCTTTCAGGTGGAAGAAATAAGCTTTTAGCAAATAAGGCCTATGAATTTTATAATACAGAAATTGCAGCTAGTGGTTTGAAAATCATGATGCCTGAGACAATTAAAGATGTCTCAAAAGTAGAGATTCCTCTATGGGTACAAAAGTTTGGTGGAAAGGCCGTTATTAAAAACCCTTATTCAAATGCGGGGCAAGGAGTCTATACAATTACTTCAGAGGAAGAGTTAGAAGATTTTTTAAATGAAGATCATAGTTACGATCAATTTATTGTTCAAAGTTTAATTGGACATTATGATTGGAGCTCCCATGGTGATCAAGGAAAGTTTTATCATATTGGAACAGTTCCTAATAAAAGAGGAAGTAGTTATATTGCTGACCTTCGAGTTATGGTTTATTCATCTCCTAAAGGATTTTTCCCATGTGCCATCTATGCACGTCGTGCCAAGAAGCCCATGAGCTCTGATTTAAAAGGAAGTAGTTGGGAAGTCTTAGGTACAAACTTATCAGTTAAAAAAGGAGAGAATACTTGGGATTCAGATACTTCAAGATTAATGCTAATGGATCGTAAAGACTTTAATACACTTGGTATTGGTATTGATGATTTAATTGAGGCCTATATTCAAACCGTTCTCACAATAATAGCTATCGATAAAATGGCACAAAATCTTATTGGTAAAAAAGGACAATTCAAACAAAAACTTTTTCAATCTCTTGATAACGATGCATCTCTATTAAAGGAAATAATGAGCTAATATGAAAAAAGTATTAATTATTAAAAATAAAGAAGACTTAAAACTTTCAGCACTTAAACGTGGTGAACTTCATCGCTTACAATTACATCTATCGCATAACTCATTAGGTGTTCCATGGAAAATACCTTTGATTGTTATTCGTGGTATGAAGAAGGGACCAACTATTGGTATTACTGCCGCTCTCCATGGAAATGAGTTAAATGGTATTTCAACAATCTTTAAATTAATTAATGAAATTGACCCACAAAAACTTTCAGGAGACTTAATTCTTGTCCCAATTAGTAATGTTCCAGGGTATTTAATGAATCAAAGATACTTCTCAGATAATGTGGATTTAAATCGTATAATGCCTGGTAAGCCAGAAGGTAATACAAGTAGTATCTATGCTCATTATTTTATTTCTAAGATTGTATCAAAGTTTGATTACTTATTAGACCTTCACACTGCCAGTCATGGGAGAGTTAATAGTCTTTATATTCGAGCAGATATTGAAAATGAAGAAACTAGAACTCTGGCCTATCTACAACACCCACAAATTATTGTGCAAAAATATGATGAACAGGGAACTCTTCGAGGGTGGGCAAATGAAAATGGAATACCTGCAATCACTATAGAAATTGGAAATCCAAATGCATTTCAACATGAGCTCATTGATGAGACCTTAGATGGTATCTTAAATACAATGCGCTATTTTAAAATGATTAGAGGTAAGGTGAAAGACTTTATGAAGGATGCAACCATATGTGATCATTCTTATTGGATTTATTCCAAGAGTGGTGGAATTATCGATGTGCTTCCAAAGCTGGCAGATACAGTTACACAAGGGGAGACGATTGCCTATGTTTATGATGTTTTTGGACAGGTAAAAGAAGAAATTAAGGCAAATAAATCAGGCATTGTTATTGGTAAGAATATTCGTCCAAATTGTGACGCAGGAACAAGAGTACTGCACCTAGGTGTAAATATATTTGAGCCTTTATCTAAAAATATACCAGGTGCATAGGCCAATTATAACTAAGGTGGTATTTTTTAAATTTGATATGAGCTAAACTTTTAAAAAGGAGAAAATAATGAGTATTAATACTGGAATTACAGAAGGAAAAAGAGAAGAGATTGCTGGCTCTTTAGCAAAACTTTTAGCAGAAAGTTATACACTTTATTTAAAGACTCATAAGTATCATTGGAATGTAACTGGTCCTATGTTTCAAACTCTTCACTTAATGTTTGAACAACATTATAACGACCTTGCCTTAGCGGTAGATGAATTAGCAGAAAGAATTAGAGTATTAGGTGTTAAGGCACCTGGGTCATATAAGGAGTTTGGTGATTTAAGCTCAATTCAAGAAGATACATCTAAAGACACAAGTGCTAATGATATGATTAAAAACTTATTAGAAGATCATGAACAAGTGGTGAGAACTGCCAAGTCTATTCTTCCAATGCTAGAAGGTGCAAATGATGAAGGTACAAATAGCTTATTGGGTGCAAGGATTGAATATCATGAAAAAACAGCGTGGATGTTAAAAAGTCTATTAGGATAATCTAAATAAAGAAAGCCGCAATTTTAGCGGCTTTTTTTTTCTTATTATTGAACTAAACTTCTTGTACAAGATTAACTTTTAATAATTCATCAACAATTTTCTGACCAATATTTTCAACATCTTCAGGTGCTGATTTAGTTACTTGGCTTATGT
>CAJXHA010000283.1 GCA_913053615.1 uncultured Bacteriovoracaceae bacterium
TCATAAGCTTTCTTTGCAAGTTTCTCTAAGAAATCAGAGTTTCCAAGTTTATCGAGATCATCAAATGAATGGGCAATAACTTTAGTGTGAGCAAGTTCACTTTCAATAGTAATTTCAACTTTTAATACTTTTAAATTCATCCCACGACGTAGGGCCAAGAAACGGTGAGTATTTTTAGGATCTTTAATATTTTCAACTTTTTCTTCAAATTCAAAAAAATCTTTAAACTTTTGCCAATCAGTTACAGTTTCAGCATCTTTTCTCTTAGATGACTTAACCATTGCTGTCTTCCAGAAGTCTTGTCTTAATTCTTCTTTAAGCTCAGTATCTTGTACAATATCTTCCATTATAATATCTGCAGCACCAACTAGGGCCTCATCAAAAGATTTAACGTCTTCTTTTACAAAGTCTTTTTCAATTTCAGCTCTTAATTCATCAACACTTTTAGTGCTAGTTTTTAAGATATTAGCTAGTGGTTCTAGACCTTTTTCACGAGCGATCATGCCCTTGGTTTTTCTCTTTGATTTATAAGGAGCGTAAATATCTTCTAGGGTATTTAAGTTAGTGGCCGCTTTAATTTTCTTTTCAAGTTCAGGAGTTAATTTTTCCATCTTCTTAATTGTTTCAAGAATATAAGCACGTCTTTTTTCAATTTCAATATACTCTTCATAGAACTCTTGCACGTGACGAATCTGAACTTCATCCATATTACCTGTGGCTTCTTTACGATAACGAGCAACAAATGGGATAGTACATTCTTCATTAATTAAGAGGTTTAATACATTGATAACCTTATTCGCCGGAAGTCCGGTTTTATCAGTAGCGTAGACAACTGCTTCATTCACAATAGACATATTCAAAATTCCTTTTTTTTAAGAGCTAAAATTCTAGTGAATGTATTGGGGGATGGCAATAATTATGCTATGTATAAATGTATGAAAATTGCAATTATTGGTAATGGTATTGCTGCATGGTGTGTAAACAAGTACCTATTAAATAAAGATTCTTCACTAAATATATTACGCTTTGGGAATGACGAATTCATTCGAACCTGTAGTTTAAGAACTACAAGTATTAATTGTATGCGTGGTACGCAAAAAGGTATATCTCCATTGGGTGATTTGATGGTGGACTCTATGGAAGAGTTTTTAAGTTATTACCAAGACTATCCACTAAGAGCTGTCGAGAAAACATATGAAATGCAATGTTGGCAAGCTGAAGATAGTAAGTTCTCTAAACGCTTTAAAGATTACACTCAAATAAGCTCTATAGAAGAAATAGAATTAAGCAAAAAAATGTTTGCTTATAAAAGTGACGCTTATCTTATTCATCCTCTAAAACTTTATCATGAATTTAATTTAAAGGATGTTAGTGGTAATTTAGTAAAAGAAGTTATTCAGCTTGATAGTGGTTTTAAAATCATTGCTGATAGTGGTGAATTCCAAGTAGATAAAGTGATACTTTGTGCTGCTGGTTTTAATGAATTATTTAAAGATTTAATTACTAATGAGGATGCTTTGGATTTTATTCAAAGAACAAAACCTGTAAAAGGAGATTACCTCTATCTCAAAGCAGAGCATGGTATAAAAGCTAAAAGTATTGCAATAGAAAATCATCACCTTATATTTAGAGAGAATGAAATTCTAATTGGAAGTACAAGTTTTAATGATAATGCAATTCACGCTATCAATCATAGCGAATTAAGAGCTGTTTATGAGCATATTGTTGATAGTATTCGCTTTCAATTGCCAAGCTATGATTCTTTTGATGCCATATGTGGAATAAGATCTAAAGGTAGAAAGAGAACTCCTTACTGGAACCAAGTAGCAGATGATGTTTATATGGTAGGTGGCCTGTATAAGAATGCTTTCTCATTTGCCTTCAAGGCGGCAGCTGATCTTACTGATTTAATTCTTAAATAGGTAATGAATGTTAAAAATTATATTTGTTTTTATAGTCCTTATTCAAACAAGTTTTGCAAAACACTCACTTGTTTCTAATGATCAACAACTTTATTCATTTTTAGGTGATGAGTGGAATAATGGTTATCCAGAAAAAAAATATCATTCTGTTCTCGATATTTTTATTCGTATTTATACACCTATTATTAAGGCTCGAGGGGGAAGTTTCCACATTTTAAGAGACTTTAGTGATGGTGCTGTAAATGCTTGGGCATGGAGAATTGGAAATGAATATCACCTAGAAGTACCAGGTGGATTGAGTCGTTATGAGCTCATAAATGAAGAGGGTTTTATCACTACAATTTGTCATGAAATTGGACACCTTCTTGGAGGTGCACCTGCAAGAAATGATACAATTAGCTTTGAAGGCCAATCAGATTATTTTAGTGCCGTTCACTGTGTAAGAAAAATGTTAAAAGAAATTAAGCCTTATAAAGTATTAGAGCATAGTGCAGAATCAAATATTCTTTGCAGCCAAGCTGAAGATAACGAAATTTGTAAAAGAGCACTCTTAGGTGCCAAGGCCATTAGTAATTACTTTGCACGTTTAGAAGGTAGTGAATTCCCAAGTCTTATGAATGAGGATCCTCGTATTGCAAGGCAAACTCTGCAAAAGCATCCAAGTGCTCAATGTCGTTTAGATACTTTTAAACGTGGCCATTTTTGTATGGGGAATTTTTCTGAAATAAGTTATTTAGATCCTTTACTAGGATACTGTTCTGATGATTTTAATAAACGCCCTCTTTGTTGGTATTCTGAGTTAAAAGATCAGTTATGATGGATTTTACAGATTAAAAAACATAAGTTCTAATTTAGTAAATGTGAATATTTACTTAGGATCTTAAAATGAAGAAAATCTTTTTATTATTACTTATCATGTCTCAAGTCTTCGCGAGTACAAAATTAGATAACTTTTTTATGTCTAATCATGCACAAAAGTTATGTGAACAAGCACAAAGAGTGAATGGCGCCAGAATTTATCGACAATTAAGAGCTATTTATACCAATCAAGCAGAAATCGTATTTCTTTATCGCATGCCAAATAATTACCTTTTAAAACTTATTAACTTAAATTCAAATACAACTAGAGAATTAGAGGCTGATGAAGAAATTATTGATGTCATCATTCAAGATCAAACATTATATGCACTTGGTATGAAGAGCATTTATGAATTTGATCTTTTAAATTTAGTTTTATTAAAAAGGTATAAGATTCATAATGCACAAATTACAAAGTACCAAAGACCATATCAATTTACTTTAAAAAATAATCTTTTCTATATTGCTTTTGGTGAGCTAGGAATAAAAGTATTTGATAAGGCTCAAAACCAAGTGAGCAGTATTTATAAACCAGTACTTGATAATAAGCCAGGCCATATTTCATTAGTCAGTGGAGTCACGGTTTTAGGTGATGATTTAGTTAGTGCTTATGATAATTTAACTCTTGGAAATAATCGTGGTGATCGTGCCTTTGAAGGAGTTGTTTTAAAAAACTTAATAACAGGCACAGAAAAACAATTAAGAATTAATCAAAGAGCAGAGGCCTATCATCTTCCTTATATGGTTCGTGATGGAGAGGATCTCTATGTTAATAATTTAGAACTTTACTTTGCTCAAGACCTTGAACGTATGTGGAGTAGAAGAGGGGCTTTAAAGCCAGATTTTCGCCACTATTCATTTAGACCAGGCCATCTTATAGGGAAGGCATTAATTCATGATAAGGTCATGTATGGTTGTTTTAGAGATCGTGGGGACTATAAAGTCATGCATGCTGGAATTCACCAATTAAAATAAAAATAAAGTAAAATAAAATAAAATAAAAAAGCCCCAATATTTTGGGGCTTTTCTTTATAAATAGAATTTAAAAAATAATTAATTTAAATTTATTTCAGGCACATCACCATTGATAACTAATTCAGCAGCTGTCTTCTCTTTAATCTCTTCAACACTAACTCCAGGTGCACGCTCTAAGAGATGAAATTTTCCATCTATTAATTCCATTACACAAAGATCTGTAACAACTTTCTTTACACAGTTCACACCAGTTAGAGGAAGGGTACATTCTTTAAGGATTTTAGATTCACCATGTTTATTTGCATGAGTCATGGCGACGATAATATTATCAGCACCAGCTACTAAGTCCATAGCTCCACCCATACCTTTAACAAGTTTTCCTGGAATCATATAACTAGCGATATTACCTTTCTGATCAATTTCAAAGGCACCGAGAACTGTTAGATCAACATGTCCACCACGTATCATGGCAAAGCTTGTTGCACTATCAAAATAGGCAGCACCTGGAATCGCTGTCACAGTTTGCTTACCTGCATTGATTAAGTC
>CAJXHA010000284.1 GCA_913053615.1 uncultured Bacteriovoracaceae bacterium
TAGATAAAGTTAAAAAAGTTTTCAAAATCTCTAAAGAGCCTATTTCTCTTGAGACACCAATTGGTGAGGAAGAGGATTCAAGTTTAGGTGACTTTATTGAAGATAAGAAAATCATATCACCACAAGATGCTGTAATGTCTGTAACATTATCTGAACAAACCAGATCAGTTCTCTCAACTTTAACACCGAGAGAAGAAAAAGTTCTCAGAATGAGATTTGGTATTGGTGAGAAGTCTGACCATACCCTAGAAGAAGTGGGACAGGATTTCTTCGTTACTAGAGAGCGTATTAGACAGATTGAAGCCAAGGCACTTAGAAAGCTTAGACACCCAAGTCGTGCGAAGCTTCTTAAAAGTTATATTGATAATTAATATTAAAATAGTCAGCTTTAACACAGGCCTCCTATTAAGGAGGCCTTTTTTTTGGGAAAAGATGGTGTATAATAACACGCTGAACTTTAACTCTGAGATAGAATGGAATTTGAACAAAATACAATTCAAGACTATAACCAAAAAGCAAAAAACTACTTCGATTCTTTAACTTTAATTAAGGCCAAAGATATTCTAGATTCGTCACAAATAAATATTTCTTTTCAAAAAGGAAATCCAGAATCTTATTTTATCATCAGTGGTTTAATTAATGATGGTGAAAAGAATCAAAGTAAAATTAGCTTTAAAAATGAAACACAGAAAGTTTCAAGTAATTGTACTTGTAATCTTTGGACTGAAGATAAGCACTGTCCCCATACTGCTGCTCTCTTTTTAAAATTCCATATGAATCACCAGCTTAAAGAAGAGCTTAAAGGAGATACTAATCTCCCTATAAGGCCGGAGTTAACTTTACAAGGGCAAGGAGTTCACTGTGATGATTATGGACGCATTATCAATGCTCCAACAAAGTTAACAGGTGCGAGAACGAATAGCACTTATGCAACTCTACAATACCTTCTGACGAATAGAAAACTTATTAACTTTCCTCTGGCTCAGAAGTTTGTTGGTAAACTCAAAATTGACTTAGTAAGAGCTAGTCAAATTAGCGAGTTTGAAAATTTTCCAAATATTGAAAATAAGTTCTACCCTATCTTCTCTCATATTCTTGATGATACTGAAGAAAGAAAAGTTTCATTATTTGAATGTCTCTATCTTTTTAATTGGGATTCGGGAGATGCTTATAATCTTGAGGGGGCCACGAGAGATCTTGTTAAAAAGATTCAATTTGAAGGTGCCCTAAAACCTATTAATGAATACTTCATCATGCTAGCTCCTTTTTTAGAGTCTAGTGAGATTGAGTTTCACTTAGATGGTAAGGCCTTAAAACAAATTGAGCACGAAGAGGTTCACTCGCGTTTTACCATAGGACAATCAAGTCGAAAGACATTTCTAGATTTTAGTCTGGAATTATATGACTCAAAAGAAAAACTAATTGAGCCACCTTTACCATTTAAATTAATGACCACAGAGAATGGCTTACTCGCAGGCTTTAGAACAAAGAATGACTCTTATGAGTTCCTTAAAGAGTTAATAAGTTCATTAGAATACGATGACCAAAATTATAAGAAGCATGTTTATAGTGCTGGAACGAGAGCTCAGATTTTGAGCTATATCGATTTTTTATATCAAAATGAAGAAATATATTTTACAGATATTAAATGTGAAAAAGTATATTTTATTAAGACTCATTTCTTTAAAATCTTACTTTTAAATTTCTTCAAATACTTTGGTGAGAGTGCTGCACGTTTTTCTTTTTATATGCAAAATGACAAGAAACTCTTGTATCAAATTCCTAAAAACCAGTTATTAAATGGTATTTCTGGATTTCATAAAATAGTTAGTGCATTTGGAACTAAGATTTTTTATAACGAGAATGAAGTTAAGACTTGGACTTCTAATATTCGCTTCGAAAGACAAAAGTCGAACTTAAATTGGTTTGAAGTTGACCTTGTTGTAAGTGAGAAAGATCTAGAAATCATAAAGAACGCTCAATTAAATGATGAGTTCTTAGTAACTGATCAAGGTATGGTCTTATTAGACTCTAAAGAGAAAGAACTTTTAAAGTTCATGAAAAAATATACTAAGCACGAAGGACAAGAAGAAGACCAAGTCCAAAGTAGCTTAAAGAAGTTCACCCTTAACTTTCAACGCTCAAGAATCTTTGAGTTATTTGAATTAAAGAAACATGGAATTGAGGGTGCACTTACAGAAGAAGAAGAAAAAATTTGTAATAACCTCCTTAACATGGAGTCGATGCCTAAGTTTGATATTCCTGATCGCTATAAAGAGATAGCAAGGGAATATCAATTAACTGGTTATAATTGGTTACGTTTTCTCTATGAGAATCGCTTTGGGGCTTGTTTAGCAGATGATATGGGTCTTGGTAAGACACTGCAAACAATTATGTTCCTCCAAAGTGTTATCGATAGAATTGAAAATGTTCTCATTGTTTGTCCCGTTTCAATCCTAATAAACTGGCAAAATGAAATTCAAAAATTTAGTGACCTCGATGTACATGTTTACTACGGTGGTGATAGAGAAGAGAATAAAGACGCCAAGATTATTCTTACTAGCTATGGAGTGATGAAGCGTGAGGCGGAGTCTACCTTTAAAGATAAGCACTTTGATGTCATGATCATGGATGAGGTTCAACACCTTAAGAATATCAGATCCCTTGGGGCTCAAGCTGCTAGAAATATCTCATCTAACTTTAGAATTTGTCTAACTGGTACTCCTGTAGAGAATGATTTAAGTGAATTTTATAATATAATGGATTTAAGTATTCCTGGGATTTGGGGAGAGCTTAGCTTCTTTAAGTCTTCTTCAACTAAGAAGTCTCGCCTCTTGGCCCGTCAAACCGTGCGACCTTTTATTTTAAGAAGAACAAAAGAACAAGTTCTCACAGAGCTACCTGAAAAAGAAGAAAATCATATTTTTCTTAGCTTTAATGAAGAAGAGCGAGAGCATTACCTTACAACTCTTACTCAGATTCGCTCAAAGATGCAAAGCATCCAGCAAGGTAAGAAATATTCAGAGATTCTTAAGAGTCTTCTACGTTTACGTCAACTTTGTCTGTGGCAAAAACAAGAAAAGATCCAGTCTACTAAGATAGACTTTCTTATTGAGAACCTAGAACAATTATTAGAGGAAGGACATAAGGTCCTAGTTTTCTCCCAGTTCACAACCTATCTCGATATTATTCAAAATAAAATTCGTGAGCATAGTTGGAACTTTGCTAGAATTGATGGGTCTCAGAACCATAAGAAGCGTCAGGACCAAGTTGAGCAATTTCAGAATGGAGATGCTCAGGTCTTTTTAATCTCATTAAAGGCCGGTGGGGTTGGTCTTAACCTAACTGCTGCAAGTTATATCTTTTTAATGGATCCATGGTGGAACCCAGCAGTTGAATCGCAAGCAATTGATAGAGCGTACCGTATTGGACAAGAAAATAAACTAACAGTTTATAGGCCTATTATTAAAGATAGTGTTGAAGAGAAAGTATTGGTCTTACAGAATGCTAAGAAAGAATTATTTAAGGACCTTATGGCAGAAGACGATCGAGAGTTCTTTAATGGAAAACTCTCGATGGACGACTTCCAGAATTTATTGAATTAATTATTCGTTTCTAATGTATTCACCTTTCATATAAAGCTCATCAGCACTTACTGGGTCTGCTGCTGGATCATAACCAGCACAAGTTTTTGATACAACTCTTTTTACTTTGAATCCAACGTTTTGGTTATCAAGTTCAAATCGCATTGGATACTCTCCAAACCACTCGTCATAATAACTTGGTTGCAAGTAACCATAAGTTCCAGAATCCTTGTCATAAGTTTGGATATAAGTTACACCTTTCCAAGTATCAGACATCTTATATGGATAATGACGAGCCTCTATTCCTTTAACTGCCTGTACCCTTCTTTGAGCAGAAAAGGCTACACCATTTTCAATACTCATTGAAACACTTGATTCTAATCCAAGTCCTTCGACACCAACTTTAGCTCCCACACTAGAAGTTAATGATACTTTAAATGTTCTCGTCTCTCCCCATTGCGCCATAAAGAAACTGCTATCGTGACAGCTTTCTTCAAAGTAAGGTAAGTAAGATACTCGTTCTGATTCAGTCGATACATTATAAACTGTAACGTATCTCCAATAATCATATCCTCTAAAAATACTTGCTTTATATGTTTTGCCGGCAATGGCTTTTTGATATCTTCTTTTATTAACTGGATCGTAAGCTCGAACTCGATTAGAAGGAAAGTCTGTGCTTGCTTTCATTAAAGAGTTTGTTGGACTAGTGTAGA
>CAJXHA010000285.1 GCA_913053615.1 uncultured Bacteriovoracaceae bacterium
TTCTATTGCTCAGATTAAGGCTTTCTTTAGCTTTTTAAAGAGCTTTGAAGAAAGAGAGTGCTATGAATAATTTTCACTTAGCATGTAAAAAATTAAAAATGTGATAAAAGGCTCTTGTTTTAAATACCAACCCTCTGAACCAGGAAATCAAATGAAAAACATCTTAGTTTTATTCTTAATTACGTACTCTATGACAATCTTTGCTCGCGATGAAAAAGCACTTAATAATAGTGAGCTAAAGGCATTAACTCAGGCCATGCTTGATAGTGATGATGCCGCTTATAGCTCAAGTAGCTTAAAAGGAAGCACTGTTGTGCTTATCAAAAATAATAACGTAGGAACTGCTCTCGCTAATACAATTGATATCTTTTCAAATAGAAGCTTTGATAACTTTCTTTCTCATAGAAGAACAGGCGTTGCTCAAACATATTATAAGAAAATTAAATTAGTTGAAGGTCGTGAGATCGTTGAATGTAAGGCCGATATCGGTGTGGTACATAGTTTAAAAGCTGCGAGTATTTATATTCATGCCTGTGAAATTAATGGAAAGAGCTATGATAGAACAATCACTCTTTCAAATGTATACCTTCCAGAAATGCTTTAGATTTATATTAGTAGTCTCTACTTTTTGTAGGGACTACTTTATTCTATAAGATTATAATTTCCAGAATAATCTTCCATCGTATAGTTTGTATTATATTGTAATTGATCTATTTTTTTTAAGACTTCGATAATGTCATTAATATCGCTTTGTCTGTTCTTGATTTTTTCAGGATCTGGTTGATTAAGATAGAATTGTAGAGTGGTTAGTTTATTGCGTATGATATGATTATACGTACATGAAATATCTTTAAAACACTTGGCCTTAACCATTTCATTTGAGTGATGCATAAATTCAATTAGTTTTAAAATGGTATCAATTTTTTTATCAGTAAAATCTACTTTAAAGAAGTTCTTATACTCTTGTTCTTTATCTGAAATGACTAAGTAATTATTAAAGTCTATTTGCTGCTTAATTTTAAAGTCAGCAAAAATTGTAATCATATTATTCTTATTAAGTTCGATCGCATCGAGATTGTCGATAAGCATAGGATTATCAAAATACTTTTTTACAAAGTTATAAAGATCTAAGTTTTTTGAATTTCTTAAAACGTAGTACATGTTTCAATTATACACAGATTGATTTTTGAATATAGAGCTAAGTACCTATTTTTATATGACTTATATTGCATATTTTCACAAAAGTTAAAAAGGCGATGGAGCTTATTTGAGTTCACCTGTTGAGAATGCTTAATTGGGCACTTGGCCTGACTATGCTGCCATTAATGTAGGTCATTTTATTTAAGTGACTCCGCTTGAATTAACGTAATTTCGGGTGTTTGTCGTTTAATTCAGAGCAAGAAAAGAAATGGGGGTAAAATTAAATAAAAGGGTAATAACATCCGATAAATACTATGAAGATGAAAAAATTAAGTCTAGTTCTTACATTCATTTTTCTTTTCACTGCTTGTTTTGAGCAGGTACCAACTGGTACCCGTGAGATTGCAGGTCAAAATCAAGGTATTGGTAATGGTACTGGTGGTGGCAGTGTTGATGGTGATGGAGTTATCTCTGGTGATGACGGTGGGTTAGATGATAGTGATGCAGTAGATGTAGCAAAAGTTGAAATTAGACACCTTATTGAACCAGAAATTGATACTAATTCAAACTCAGGAAAATATACTAGAAAGCTTACTCTGCCAAAGAATTATAATGGATTACTCTATGTTGCTGGGATTAATATTACATCTTTAGCGGATAAGAATTTACGTGTGCGTTTTCGTTTTGGTTTAAATAGTTCACCAATTACAGTTCCAGCTACGATTTCAACTGGTGCAGGGATTACTCCACAGACAAGTGTAGAAGTTCTTGTGATTGATATGCGTAATCGTCCATTTAATAATATTCAATTACCTTATGATTTATTTGATTATAACCAATATGAGTTTGATCCTAATGCAACACCTGGTGTAGGAGAATTATCTGAGCCAGTTGATTATAATCGTGATGAGAACTTATTTTGTCGTGCACTTCGCTTAGAAGATGATCCAACTTTTACGGGGTCACTTGCTGACGGGTGTAAAGAGTCAACTGATGTTTGTAAATATGCTTATGCGAAGGTTGTCGACAAAGGACTTTTTAATGGTAATACTGGCTCTCCAATATTACCTACAGAACTTAATATTGCTGCAGAGGGAGCGATATTAGATGATGATGCTACAGAAATAAAATTACAACGATGTTTACCTGATAACTTCGTTCTTGGTTCTGCTTATCGTTTTGATGATACTTTGACTTTTTCAACTTTTGGTAGCTCAAATAGTTCTCCATTGTTTGACGAAAATGGCAATAATTTAGGAGTTTATAGTTATCAAGGACCATATCAAAATAATGATTTTGGAAATTGGGAAATTGAAGAAAAAGCAATTTTTTCTCCTGTGTTTGGAATTTTTGGTGGTCATAATGATCAAGACGGAGATGGTATAATAGATGCTAATAATATATTAGAACAAAATACTGGATATAAGTCGCGCTTATTTCCTTTATATACCAAATTTAATCTCGCAAGTGGGATTGAATATATGGGAAGTTCACAAGCTGATGCTGTGAAGACTCTTACTGAAACTCTTGGTAATGGTGATAGCCAATATCTTGATGGTTGTAATGAAAGAGTTAGTACTGAAGATAGTTATACTGGTGAGCATGTTGGTTCATGTAATGCCACTTCTAAAATTGAAATTATTGCTATTGATGATGATGGAACTGAAAACGTTATTGATTCAAGCATTGAAGTAAAATTACAATTAGTGAAGCCAGAAGAAATTAGAAACACAGGTGAAAACTTATTACTAAGTAGTTTTCAATCATGTAGTTCTTCAAGCCAGTGTGGAAGTGATTCATGTTGTATTAATAAGAGATGTTGGTCTAAGACAATCGTTTCTCAATGTGTAGAAGACTTTGATAATTTTGGAGATCTATTACCTGGTGATAGCTGTACTAGTGATCATCAGTGTGGAAGTTTATGTTGTAATCGCACAACTGGTAAGTGTGCTGTTCATGATACTGGAGCAGATCCACCAGTACTTTGTTCAAAACCATCTGGTCAGAGTTGTATTTCAAAAGAGTTTTGTCAAAAGCATCCAATTACTAGATGTTTTATCGTGAAAACAGGTTTTGACTCCCAAGGGGGCGAGACGTGTGCTCTGCGTTGTTATAATTATGAAGTTTATGGAGACTGTGTGGGCTCAAGTGGTGTGAATGAAGGTATTTGTGTACCTCCTGAGACTCCAGAGCAACCAGTATTTAATCCTAACGATCCAGATCGTTGTGAAGAGGCAATCAACCCATCAGAGGTGCCTGTGAACAATCTAGAGGACGATAATTAAAATCTAATTAACGCCCTGCCTGTGAATTGTACATTTCCATATTGATTGGCATAATAGCTCTCATAAATAAGAGTAAGGAGAACTTATGCTTAACGGACAACTTGGTGATTGTGTACTTGATCATATTGCAATCGCAGTAAAGGATTTAGAAGCGAGCGTAAAAGTTTATGAGGCGCTTGGTTTAAAGTTTGATGCTAAAAGAGAAATCGTAGAGGAACAAAAAGTTAAAACAGCATTTGCTCCAATAGATGAGAATGGACATATCGAACTCCTAGAACCTACTGAGGAAAATTCGAATATAGGAAAGTTTATTGAGAAAAAAGGCCCGGGTATTCATCATATGTGTTTTAAGGTTGAAGATGTGACTAAGAAAACTGATGAATTAAAAGCAAAGGGATTTCAATTTATTTATAGTGAACCACAAAAAGGTGCTGGCAATTGCTTAGTCAATTTTATTCATCCCAAATCGACAGGTGGAGTTTTAATTGAGATCTCGCAAAAGCTAGGGGAGGCATAGATGAATCAAATGTATACACCTCCATTAACAAGAATTAATAAGTTTATAATTATTATTCATGTTGGTTTATTTTTAATTAATGCAATTCTTGGACAGACTACAGGTATAAACTTAGTTAACCTCTTAGGTTTAAGCCTTGGGGGAATTAAGAGTGGCTTAGTTTTTCAATTTGTGACTTTTCCATTTATAGAAGCTAATTTTTTAAGCGCACTCTTTAATTCATTGATTCTTTGGTTTATCGGAAGTGAGTTAGAGCAAAAGTGGACAGAAACTTTTTACTTAAAATTCTTACTTATTTCCTCTATCGGTGCCGGT
>CAJXHA010000286.1 GCA_913053615.1 uncultured Bacteriovoracaceae bacterium
CCTAAAGGAAGCTGAGGGATGAGACTTAAAGTTAGTTCTGTAGTTGTATTATTTGTCGTTATCTTTATTGCCAAAATCTCATTTGATAATATGAATAATGTTCAAGCAAATGAAGTACAATCACCGTCTAAAATTCAAAGAGTAAGTTTAAAATAAACTTATAATGTATTAACGAGTTGATTAAAGTGCTCTGCCCTTTCAATATAATTCTTATATAAATCAAAAGATGGAAAACACGGTGAAAAAAGAACTAATTCTTGATCATCAAATTTTAAATCACCAAATAAAGCTGCAAGATTCTCAAAAACTTTAACCTTAAAATTTTGATTCAAACTTTCTGCAATATAAGTAGCGGCATCACCAAATGCCATAACTTCGACTTTAGCTTTAAAAAGATTTAACTTTTCAAATTCTATACTCTTATCTCGTATTTTTCCTCCCATAATCAAAATCCCATGGGAGAATTTAAAGCTATTAAGAGCAGCTAATGTTGAATCTAAATTAGTACTTTTACCATCATTAATAAAAACACATCCATCGATCTCTCTTATTTTTTGAATACGATATGGCGATGGCGTGAACTCGTTTATAAACTTTTGAAAGTCTAGCTGATCCAAAAGCCTTAGATATTTTAGTGATTCATATATATAAGAAAAGTTTTCTTGATTATGTTCACCAAGAGCAATGGCCTGTTCAAAATTATAAGATAACTTTTCTGGCATCTTCTGATTGGCAATTGAAAAGTCCATCTTTGATAAAACTAATCCGTCATTATTATTTTTGAAAATATTCTCTTTTGCTTTTTTATAATCATTAAAGTGATCATACCTTTCCATATGTGATGGAGTGATATTTGTAATAATTGAGATAATAGGCTTAAAGGTATTTATAGTTTCTAATTGGAAGCTAGAAACCTCAATAACTGCATAGTCATAAGAGGTATCATCCATAAGAATCTCAGTATAGGCATGACCAATATTCCCACCTAGAAAAACACTCTTATCACAATCACTTAATGCCTTGGCCATCATTTCACAAACGGTAGTTTTCCCATTTGTTCCAGTTACAGCGATAACGGGGACATCTGAAAGTCTAAAAGCAAACTCAATCTCAGAGATAATTTCTATGCCCTCTTTTTGTGCTGCTTGTAGAATTGGTAATTGTGTTGGGATTCCCGGAGAAAGAATGATGAGATTAATTTCTTTAAAAATTGATTGTAAATCATCTTGAGCAATACAGGTAAAGTCACCTTTGAATTGAACCTGATCTTTCCAGCGATTTGGTTCACCTTGATTTACAATATAAAAATGCTCATCAGCTTTATGCGTAATATGATACTTGATGACACTCTTAGCAGAGACACCTAATCCAAAAATTGCGGTTTTCATTTTACCAGATTAATTCAACCCACTCAGGATGGTCAATAAACGGGTTTCTATTTTTCTGGAATTCAAATCCTGCAGAGTTCTTTTCTTTTTCAAATTCATCTACCGGGTCTTGCTCATGCCACTCTTTTAAAAGTTGCACATACCAAGGCTTATAAAATAAATAATCCGCGTTATTTAAAGTTTCATGTCTCCAATTCCCACCAACTTTTTGGTAGCGAACTGCAAAGTAGAATAAAGCCCTTGCGATATCCCCTTTGAACTCATCAATTGGTTCAAAAACAGTACCGTTATAACCAGGAGTTTCAGAACTTCCTAGCTTTGATCCATTTTGAGAGCTCCAATCAACTCTACCAACTTCACCAAAAGGATAATTACTTCTTCTATTATTTACATATCCATCAGTTGGAACAATATGGTGGTAGTCACTTTTCATTGGCATTCTCTTGCCAAAGATTCCTTGAGGAAAGATATGCTCTCTATTAAAACAATCTCCTTCCTGACGGTATGCACCACATTTATCACCACTGTCATAATTATAAGGGTTCTGACCATGTGGATTATTAGAATAGTAATCTATTATATTATGATCCCCATCTTGAAATACTTCGGCCAAATACTTATATAAAGTAGAGTAACCTCTAAAGTGATGGTTATCAGTCACTATCTTTTGTAACTTTTTAAATAATTGCTCAGAATCAACCAGTCCATTTGCTGCTTGATAATAATCTTTAATTTTCTGTAATTCTGTTTGGGGTAGGTTTGTCTGTGGGGTACTTGTGAGAGGTGTTCGGGCCAGAGTATAGGTTGAGAAGATGATAAGAAATATCATTAAATTAGCTTTAATCGTGCCCACTTGAACCTCCAATATTCAAGACCATTATTAACTTCAGTAAAACAACAAAGAGCCTATCTGAAAAGCCCCATTATGGCACCATTTGTATGAAAAATTCTTACAATCTTAACATATCAAAGTGATCAACAATGAGACATGTGATAATCATAGAGAAGTGAATACATTAGATCAAATGTTAATTATCGAAAATACTTTAAAAAAGTACCAATTTCTTTGGGATAAGGAACCAATTGATTATTATCCGAATCTTCCGAGCAATACACTCGGGTTTATTGGTGAGTTACAAAATTATTCATCAGAAGAATTAATAGAATTAGAGAACTTAAATGCAAAAGCAAAAACTCCCCTTTTAAGTGAACTATTTAAAGATTTAAAGGACTCACTACTTAGGATAAATCAACTGAAGCAAGAGGCCCGTATTAATCAAAATGAGCTTCGTGGTCTGAGTCTAAAAAAATGCCATGAGATCAAAAGACTAATTCCCATTCTAGAAGAACTTAGCCCCACACTTATTCATGATATTGGCAGCGGAAAAGCACCACTGAGTTTTCTTATGGCACAGAGAAACTTAGAAATGCAGTTTAAATGCTACGATCTAGATAAAACATTACAGACCAGTGCAATTAAGAAAAATCAAAATAATATGGCCTTAAAAAGAATAAATTTTATTCACCAAACTATCTCATCAAAGTCTCAATTAGATCTTAAAGATCGAGAACTACTCTTTGGTCTACACGCTTGCGGCGATCTTTCAATTGATCTGATTAAGATATTAATCAAAGAAGGAAATGATTTATTTAATATTCCTTGTTGCTTTCATAAACAAACTAAGCAAAACCTATCGGGCCATCAAAGCTTAAAGCTAAATAAGTTTGCATTAACACTAGCTAATAGAGGACAAATTAATATTACTCCTAAAGCATTATCCATAAGAAATGAATACAAAACATATCGTTATGCTCTACAGATGATTTACTTTAATAAGTATCAAAAACTGATCATGAGTTTAGGAAATGCCCATAAATCTTGGTACCAACTCTCCTTTCATGATTACGTAAAAAAATATGATCAGGATCTTTTTTATTTAGATAATCTTAATAAAAGCTTTTATGCACTTAAAAAGACGATAAATGATTACCTTCTTATCGAAGTAATTAGAAATCCAATTGGGAGATTATTAGAGCATTACCTATTACTCGATCGCGTCCTTTACTTAGAAAAGAATAACTTTAAAGTGGAACTTATTGAATTATTTAATAATGAGCTTTCTCCTAAGAATATAGCTTTGAAAGCGACAAAAAGTATTTAGATTTTTTACATCTATGCCTTATAATAAGTTATGGATAAAAATGTAAAAATAGATTTAATCGAAAAAATTCCCTTCTTTATCAATGTACATAATCAAGATAAAGATCTTCTAGCAGATTTAGCTTACTTTAAGGCCTACAAAGCCGGTGATGCCATTATCGAACAAGGAAGCCTACAATTAAGTCTAATTTTTCTTATTAATGGAAAAGTAAGTGTTCATATTGATGATGAATTCGTTATTAATTTTCGTGGTGGTGGTCAACCATTTGGTGAAATGAGTTTTGTTAATAATGATCTTGCAAGTGCAACTTTAACAGCCGAAACTGACTGTACCTTTATGTGTCTTGATGTTGAACACTTAAACTCACTGACTGAACCTATACACTTTAGATTAAGAATGCATATCTACCATGCTTGTGCTGAGGTCCTTGCACGAAAATTAAAGTCAACTAATGAAATAGCTAGATCCTATAAAGAAAAGTTTGGAACGGATAAAGATATTAATTAACCCTATTTTACTTCGTAAAGTTCATACCCTACATAATTATCACGATCGATTCCTGAAAACCATAAGCCGCTTTGACTTAATGGCCTATGCAGGGCCCTAGGATCACATTGAATAGCCTCGTTGATATTTTCATAGGAGTTATTGGCCATATCCACTCGA
>CAJXHA010000287.1 GCA_913053615.1 uncultured Bacteriovoracaceae bacterium
ATTAGTTGAATATAAGAGTTCACGTAATCTTTTTCATCTTTTAATTAAGCTCTTTGCTGGTGATGATACAGATGACATGGTCGATCTATATAATACTTGTGGCGGTAAAAAAGGAAGTGATCTCTTTGTAACTAATTCTATTTTATTAGTAGCAAGAGACTCTTGTATTATGCCAAAACCTCCAGGTATCCTTAGCTTTGAACAAGCTCAGAATATTGCAAGATCAGTTGGTAGTGAGTTTAGAAATTTAAGCCTAATGAAGCTTAATAAGCGAAAAGATCGCATTACTCGTCGTGCTACCATGGCATTTGTGGACTCAGTGATAAAAGAAGAAGTTAATGGTCTTATTGGTCCTTATGTTAATAATACAGATGAGTTTGTATCAAGCCTTAATAGTTATCAAGAATTACAGGCCAAGAAACTAGATGATGAACAGGCCATGGACTATATTAGTTATGGTTTTAGTATTGATGCAACTGTAGAAGTTGCCAGTAAGTCTATCCCCTACTTAATTGAAAACTCATTTAAAGATAAATTACCTGAAACTTGGGATGCTGATAAAAGAAAAGCTTTTATTGAAGAAAAGATCCTACCAAGTAGTTATGAAAAATATCAAGCATGTATTCAGCCTTACCTCGATCGTATTGGCTATGGAAAAAGTGATTCATTACAAACAAGACTTGGTCTTAAAGAAGAATACTGTGCTGCCAATCCAAGTGAGTGTGATGAAAATTCTTGTTCTGGCTCGGTAAATTTAATGAGTGGTGATCCTAATACTAGTGACTCACAAGTGGTGCAAGGCTGTGTGATGGAATCAATTTTTACTTCCATCAAACCTTTATTAAACTCTTTAATAGTAGATCAAAAAGAAGCATTTAAAGATGACTTTGAATTAACTGATGAAAAAGTGGAAATTTTCACAGAGAGAACTTGGGATAAATTAGTACAATGTTCTACTAAGAAAGTACTTAATGCTCAAAGACTAAATCCAGATGATTATAGTATTGATGAAATAACTCATAATAGAAGTCTATTGCAAAATACCATGCCTAATGACTTTGAGGCCATTGTCGGTGCATGTGCTGAAGTTGCAGAAACAAGTGTTTCAAGAGATTTTGTAAGCCAATTATTGTTAAATCAACCAGATCTTATGAATACCTTTCAAGATGATGAGCTGATTGAGCGTGATGGACAAATGTATCCTAAAGCATTAGTTGATAATGTTGATGGAATTATTCGAGGCTCTTTTGATGTGTGTTTGGCAAAACAAAATTATATTATTAATGTGGAACAAAATAGAAACTCATTAGTTAAAACCAATCCACTCTTATGTACACCTCATGTAGAAATGGCAGCAGCTAAATTAGTTATTGAGAAAAGTTTAAAAGATACAATTGATAAATTTAATTTAAATCAAAGCTCAAGTGCATTTAATGCCTTAAGCCTCTTTAATAGTTGTGCCAGAGAGGCCATTACAAATGCTCAAAATGCAATTGGTGCCAATCCGGCGAGTACACTGACTCCTATAAATAATGAGAGTGATGCCACAAGCTACTTAGAAAAAAATAATGATTTTTATAATTGTACAGAGAATGGAATTGTTAAAATTGCTGAAATTGTAACTGAAAAATCCATTGAAAATATTTCTAAAGAAATGGCAGGACAAATTCAAAACATTAGCTACTTAAATGGCCTGAAAGATGATGCTGCCAATATAGTAAGTAGTTGTTTTAGAAATAAATTACAAAGAGAAGCTGGTAATTGGAAAAAGTTTGGTGAATTTAATGCGGCCGGTGGCCTAGATAGCATGCAAGTTGAATGTGAAAAAGAAGCCACTGAATATGTTCTACCAAAAATTATCGTCAAAGAAACTGGCAGTCTTTTACTGGCACTTAAATCTGAGGGTGTGATTAAAAATAATACTGAAGTAGGAAATATTATTGCAAGAGCTGCTTATGATCTGCGCCAAAAATATGGAATATCCCTACCAAGTGGTATTAAATCTAGTGAGATTGTAAATTATAGCTTGGCCAAGGCCTATAGTGCCCATATGCAAACTAAAGGCAATTCTATTGATAGTTTTATTAGTGAATATGAGAGCATTACCATGTCTCATTCTGTTGATTCTATTCATGATTATTTAAGAGCAAAAGTTAATCAAAGAGTAGCACCACAGAACTATAATGATTTCTTTCAAGCTGTAAGTCCAGAGTGTATCACTAAGCTCTATTCAAAATTTAAACCAGAAATTACAGAATTTATTGATAATATGAACTCAATGCCAAGTGATCCAAATGCACTGAGTTTAATTGATACCATTATAGAAACTGTCGTTTCTGGAGTACAATACTCTAAGGCCCTAGGCTCAACAGCATACGCCAATCAAAAGAACAAACTTAAACAAGTATGTCGCAATATGAATAGCTATAGCTCACCAAGACAATTAGCCGCAACTGGGGCATTTGATTTTATAATTAAATCAAATATTCAAAAAGAAGTTATCACAACTTTTGAAGATCTCGCTGTTAAGCAATGTCGTGAAGAAATTAAGTCATTTGTTCCAAGCTCAACTGCAAGTGAGAGAAGAAATGCATGTCGTTGGTCAGATCCATACAATCAAAGACTGGCAAGAGATAGAATATTACAAAAAACATCGACTCGTAAAAATGAAATTCCATTTATCTATGATCGTTTTGATAAAATGAAAGATGTGATTGCGGATCACTTAAAGTATACGCGTAAATTTAATCAAACTATGTTTAGAGAAAACCCATCACCTATCATAAATTATGTTTATGATAATTTTTCTGATGTGATGACTAATAAAACATCTGTGAAAAATCGTATCAATGGCATGGTCACTGAAAAACTCTTTGCTGACATGTCTTCCACTAGCTTTGCTGATGATTTTGCAGAAGTTCAATTAGTAAGTGGTCTAGGGATTGCTGGTTATAGTGAAGCCCGTGATGGCATTACCGTTCAATCAGTTGATTCCAGTGTTGGTGGTTGGGATTGGGCCGTTAATAAGAATAAGGTTGTAAGAAAGTCAAAGGCCATCCTACAACAAAAATGGAACCCTACTGAAATTAGTAGACGCTTTAATTGGTCAGGAGTTTCATACTCCCAAAGAAGAAAACTTATTACAGCTATGTATAATGGAAATGTTAGACCCGCAGCTTTAGGCCAAGCAGAGAATAGTGATTTAGCAGCAGATGCAATCACAAGCCATGTTGAAGACTATAAGTACTCTAATGGAAAATCTTTCTCTGACTCATTATCTGATGATATTGCAGCAGAAGTTAAAAGTAATTGGGGAAGCATTCTAGGTATTGAATAAAAAAAAGGGCCAGTAAAACTGACCCTTCTCTATTTTAATTTAAGTAAATTCTTATTTTAAAACAAACATGCTTGGCATTGGCATAGGAGTAATATTCTTAAAGAACTTATTGCTCTTAGTATTATCACTCTTAATATCATCAACTGAATTCATACTTGTTTGAATTGCAGTATCAATATCTGTCGTTAAACTAAGCTTTGCTGCCGTAGTTGCTCTTTCAGTATTAACAATACCAGATGTCTTAACTTTTTCAGAAAGATATCCTTTCTTATCAACAGTTCCTAAGATAATTTTCTTAACCTCTGCTGGAGTTAAATTCTTATTAATATCAAAGATCTCACCAGCAATTTTAGCAACAAATGGAGACGCTTGAGATGTACCACTTACATCAAGATACTCATTACCTGGAATTTGAGAATGAATTAACATCCCTGGAGCTGCTACATCAACCATCTCAGTACCATAGTTTGAAAATGGTGCAATAAACTCTCTCTTATAAGTAGCTGCAACGGAAATTACATTATCCGCTTGAACGTTTGTAGGGCTTGTTGGGTAGATATCATTATTCATTCCATCATTACCAGCAGCAAATACAAATAAAGTCTTAGGAGCAGCCGCTACCATATTCTTTCCAAACTTAATTAACTCATTTAAAAAGTACTTAGCAACTAAATCACTCTCTTCTTCTTTAGGTGATCTGAAAAAGAATACCTTAAATAGATTATCAGTAATCATTTTCGCTTGATTATAACCAGTTCCAAAAGATCCATTAGCAACTTGTGCTCCGTGATCTCCTACATAAACTGCAATTTCCTCTAACATAGTCATTTGTTGACCAGCAAGTGCCGAAAGAGCTTGCTTTAAAAGCTTCATTCTAA
>CAJXHA010000288.1 GCA_913053615.1 uncultured Bacteriovoracaceae bacterium
TTCGTGAATGACTCTCTGATACAGCTCATAGGTTTTATGAGCTGTAATGGATTTTGAATACTCCTCAATAACTTGTTTCTTAGCATTACTTACTAGTTCAAGTTTTAATTCTGAGTCTTCTATAAGTCTTAGAATAGAATTTGCCAATGCCTTTGGTTGCTTTATACCTGCAAGTAAACCAGTTCTTTCATGGATGACAATTTCAGGAATTCCTCCCGCATTAGTTGAAACAATCGGTATCTCACAGAGCATAGCATCTAATAGAGAAGTACCTAATCCTTCCTCTTTAGAAGTCATAAGAAAATAATCAAGACTTTTTAACTTTTCATCTATATCAGTGATAAAGCCTGTGAAGGTGAACTTATTTTTAAGCATTTTAAGTTCCACATACTTTTTAATTTTCTCTGTATCAGGTCCATCACCTATAATAATAAAATGAAATTTAGACGGATCTTTTTCATTCAGGATTTGAGCTGTTTCAACGAAAGTTGGATAATCCTTATGATCTGCAATGGCTGAGCAATTTCCAATTAAAACTTTTTCCTCTGGGATATCATATTGGTCTTTTAGTGAAATTTGATCTTTATTAAAGCGCTCAATATCAACACCGGAATGAATGGTGAGAACCAGATCTCTTTTTTTGGGGTGAAGACCATCTCTTGTAATTTCTTCAATCTTTTTTGAAACACAGACAATTGCTTTAATGCATTTATGATGAAACTTATAAGGAGACTTAACTTTAAAGTCAGTTCTCTTAGAAGCAATGACCTTTGTTCTTGCACCAAATATATTGGCCCAAACAGCAACCGTATGGGCCTTGGCTGTATGAGTGTGAATAATATCGATCTTATTCTTTTTAAGCCAAAAGACTAATTGTAATGTTGCTAATAATTGCAAGCCTCCAAAAGATAAAAACTTAATTGGAAACTCATTCTTATGACAAAAACTTGTGAGCTTTTCATTTTGTGATGGAAAGGCAACGAAGTTCTTTACACCTTTTTGGTGTAATTCCAAAGCAAGGTAAGCCATTTGCTGCTCACCACCGCGCCAAGTCTTTTCTGAATTTAAGTGTAAAACACGCATAGAGGAAATGTATCACAAAAATAAGTTATTGAAATTTATTTAATATAGAGGATACCGTATTTCTTATCATCACAAACAAGAGAATCGCCTCTTTGCTGACAATTAGCTTTATAATCAAAGTTAGACTTGCTTGTTTTTCCCTTACTATTAATAACTTTTACGAGGTAGCCATCTTCTTTTTTTATTTCGAGTACATCAACTTTTTCGACTTTGACCTCTTTGAATAAAGAGCTTAGATTTTTATCAAGTTTTTCAAAAAGTGGATGCTTGGGACTAATAAAGTGTCCTCCAAGTTTAATATAAGTCTTTTCATGTTCTGGTTTTTTTAAGCTACTAGGATTCTTTGTTTTGGTAGCAATTAAATCTAGTGCTTTTTCGATTCGATTGATTTCACTAATAGTTTTAGTTAATTGATCTTTATTAGAAATACTAAAAAGCCCAATAGACTGAGAGTCTTCATCAAAGTAATTACTATTTTTAGACATGACCGCTTTTTTATTATCTATCGTCACAGCTTTTTGTAAAACTCCCTCATGAGTAGACTTTTCAAGAGCGATACTAAATGCGTAAACTTGTGTCGTCGACAATAAGCTTATTAATGTAATTATTGATCTGATAGTAACCATTGGTCTTCCTCATCACAGGCTGCCGGACGATCCGGACAGTCTTTAGCTAGGCCTTTATAGGCATACTTTGCACACATCGAGTATGTTTGTGCTTTTTCCTGACAACTTCCATACTTGATTCTTGTAAAGTGTGCTGGATGCAATAGAGTTGCATTAGGGTTTGTCGGTGGTTTGATAATTTGAATTTCATTACTTCCAATTACATTAACCGCTGACTCGACACCTTCAAGTTCATCTCTACTAATCATCTCATTAAACTCACTATTCTTTTTGGCTCCAAATAATGGAAAAGGACAACTAGATGTAACTTGATTCATACTTGCAAGATCATCTTCTTTTAGGTTTTTCAGTCTATTCATACAGCTTGAATCACCTTCAGTACATTGACACTGAAAGCGGTATGAATTCATATGACCAATTGTCCCACCACTGGCCGCAAGGTTAAGTGAGTGCATATTAATTGTCACAGAATTATTATAAATAATCTGTCTAGTAGGAGTGACTGTAAAATCATTTAATTCACTCTCATTGTAAATGGGTTTACTGGCAATAGTTTTCGTCTCACATATATCATTATACTGATTCATATAATCAAATGGATTTCTGATTGAGAAATCTAGTAATTTACTATTACCTTCTGCTTCATTTGTTAGGCGAGCACAACGACTTTCTCTTCCTTCGATACATGTACATGAACTTTTTGAAGCAGTATTAAATCTTAGGGCATCCCAATGAGATGACATAATACTAGGAGTTTCAGATATTGCACGACATTCATTATAGGCAAGCACAAACTCGACATTCTCATCGGACTTAGCTGCTTCGTCGTCTTCATTAACTGTCTCTCCAGTTAAAGTATTAACGTAGTATCCTCTCTGAGTTTCACGATATTCATCGCAAAGACCCATAAGGTGTAAAACTTCATGAGTAATAGTTCCACATCCAGTATTTGAAGCATATTTTCCAGAATTACTTCTCATCTCAGGATCACCAATACCTACATTATTCACTCTCGGTCTTTCACTTTGTGGTAATGCATTTGCTTCATCTGGAGTTAACACATTAACTCGAATTGTTTCGCCATTAGGGGAGTTAAAGTATGAACTTGTAGTTTCTAAACATTCTTTAGTTCGTGCCATCATAGACTCTTGAGTCTCAGTGGCATCTGCATCTGGTGTTTCAAAGTTAATAACTACATTGGCCTGTAATTCTCTGGTGGAATTTCTTTTAAGTGCATATCGCATTTTTACACCAGTTGTTGCAAAGTCCTCTACTACCTTAGTTTCACCAACTTCAAGGGGACTACACATATTAACATTTCGCATATTCGCTAATAATGATCGAACATCTTTAAAATCACTTCCATACTCAACAGGGTTTTGACATGAATACTCAACCGCGGCATCGCCAAAGGTATATTGAATAAGACCGTTTAGGTTCTCTTCAAAGAGTTGCTTATTTTCTCTGATAAAAGCACAATCATGACTTTGACATAATTCATTCAGAAGAGGGTCATCATTTTTGTACTTATGGGCAATATAATTCTCAATAAAATTATCTAAGCAGGCCGGCTTAAAATTTTCTCTAATGAAGGCCATATTTTCTTGAATTAAATTATCGTAATTAAAAATTGATTGTCTGCGATTGCGATCTGTAATGGTATAGCTTGACCAGCAATAACTATCACTCTTATCTCCATTATAGGCTATATCTTCCTCTAGCTTTTCTCTGAACTTTCTAGCGGTTTCTGTGGGAGCATCAGTAATATAACCTTCATCACGTAGGACTTCATTCTCTCGTGCTCTTCTTTGTTCTTGTTCTTCTTTCGCTTTTTCAGAGATAAGCTTTTCTTTATTCTCTCTAAAGTTTAAGTTTTCATCGGAATAAAGAAAATTTGCATCTGCAATAACATTACATGGATAATTTTCCCCTTCACAACTTGTAAAACCATTATGCTCTTTTAAGACACCCTCTACCTTTCTTAAACAATCATCATTGGCAATAGGGTTCAAGTTAATAACTTCATTGGCCACTTGTTCAATAAATTGACGAGATAAAAGTATTTCTAGAGATACATCTTTATTCTCTTCACAATATTCAATTAATTTCTCTCTAACATTAAAATTGATATAACTTTCATTATGCCCTGTGAAGTAACGAGGAACTTTTGGTAGATCATTCATTCTCTTAACAATTTTTTGATCTTCTAGGGTTGAATTGAAATCGAGCACTAGCTCCTGTTCACTCGGGCAATTTGCATTACCAGAACACATTTGTGCATGTTCAGCTTCTAATTTCATTATAAAATCATATTTAAATCGAGTTAAACATTGAGTGTAGTCAACAGCATGAGTCTTTTCTTTTTTATTTCCAAATAGTCCACCGATAAATCCTGTGACTTTTTCTTCTAGACCTTCTTTAAAAATATTATCCTTTAA
>CAJXHA010000289.1 GCA_913053615.1 uncultured Bacteriovoracaceae bacterium
GTAATAAAAATGACAACTATTCAATCAGATAGATTATATATGCGAAATCTTATTGCATCAGATCTAAAGGATCTTATTCCAATGCTTAAGAGTGAAAAGGTTATGCAGTATACTAGCTTTAAAAGATCACTCGAAGATGATGAGATTGCAGTTCATTTTAATAAATGGCTTAATGATCCAGAGGTGTGGACCTGTTTAGATCATTCTGAGCATTATCTAGGATGGTTTATGCTAAAAAGTCGTGCTCCTCATTGTTATGAACTTGGTTTTATGTTGGCCGAAAATCAATGGGGTAATGGTTATGCCTCTGAAGCGTCTAAGGCCCTAATTGATTATGCTTATAAATATATGAAAGTAGAGAGAGTAGAGGCAAGAGTAAGAATTGAAAATATTCACTCGATTAGAACAATTGAAAAACTAGGTTTTATTGAAATGAACCGTGATCAAGAATTAATAAATTATGAGAAGAAACTAAAGGAAGAGTAATGCATTTAGATTTTGATCCACAGGCACCTGCGCTTAATGAGATAAGCTTTGATGATTTTTTAAAAGTAGATATGCGTATTGGTGAGGTTATAGAAGTTACTGAGTTCCCTAAAGCAAGAAAGCCAAGCTATAAGTTAAAGATTAATTTTGGTGAGGGTATTGGCATTAAAAAATCAAGTGCCCAAATAACTCACCATTATTCTATGGATCAACTTATGGGCAAAAAAGTTTTAGCCGTTGTAAATTTCCCTCCAAGGCAAATTGGAAATTTTATGTCAGAAGTTCTTGTCATGGGATTTTCTGATAAGGATAATAATATAGTTTTATTTGATCTAGATAAGAACGTACCTAGTGGAGCCCGCCTGCATTAATATGAAATACTTAACTTTTAATTGTTTATTTTTATTAACATCTTGTGCCACTTTTAATGAAGCGATCGATCCTAATGATTCCACACTTGGTTATTCTGAGACTAAGAATGATAAGGGGGAGACAGTCCATGTTAGAAAGAAGGTGAAGGGATCATATAATCCACCGGTCCAAAATATTACACCTACTCCTATACTTAATACTGCCAGTCAAAGCGATGATACAAGCTCTACTAAAAAAGATCCTTTTGAGTTTGGGGATGAGTCAGGTGGCTACTTAGAATTCAGTGGTGGAGATGGACATATTCATATGGGAGTAGGTCTTAGTGGTGAACTAGGTAATAATGTTGATGTAAAAGGTGGAGTTTCATTATTTAGTGGAGAAAATTCTCTGTACACTGGTTTTGATTTAGCAGGAAGATTTAAGCTTAAAATTAATGGGCTAACTCCTTTTATAGGTGCAGGTGGACATATTGGAGATAGTAAAAAATGCTCTGAAAGTTATGAGAATGGACAGATAGTTGAAACTTGTGAAAAGAAGTTTTTAAGTGCACTGTACTCAGAGCTTGGTGTGAGAAGAGGCTCTTTTGCTGCTTTTTATCGTGTTTATTTAATTGATGAAGCTGATATTGAATTGCCAATTAAATATTTATGGGGATTTAATATTTTCTTTTAAATTAGATGCCCTGTTTTTACGAGGATTATTGTTTCCTCTTTAACATAAGGAAAGTGTTGAGAAAGGTGAGGACTTCTAATCCAAGTATATTTAGGGTAGTCACCATGTTCATCTATAAACTCACCACTGAGGACAAAAATTTCTTCGCCTCCAAAGTGAGTATGTGGAATAAATTTTTCTCCTTTGGGCCATTTTACAAGTGCAATATTTTCAGTCCCAAAAGAGTGCAGTGGCATTACTTCTAAATTTCCATGTCCTGGCTGCCAAGGTCTCTTATTTGTATCAATTGCTAATTGAGTTTGATCGGATGGATCCATAGCATTTAACTTTACAAATATTTTACAACCTTTTTCACTGAAAGGGGCATGAGAACTTCCAGCAGGATTTCTAATATATGTACCAGCAGGATAATCACCTTTCTCATCTGAAAATACACCTTCAAGTACAAAGATTTCTTCTCCTTGGGGGTGAGTATGAGTTTTAAAGCTAGCTCCTTTTTCATAGGTAACTATGGAGGTAGTTCTTCCAGATTCTGCAAACTCTCTCTCAAGCGGGATTCTTTTAACTCCCTTGGCTGGTGAGTCGATCCATTCTTTTTCTAGAGTTTTAATAACGACTTTTTCAGTTAAATTCATATTAAAGTTTTCCACAATGCACCTCGTTTATAAATTACTTAACTTAAGTGAAGGAAGAAAGACAATTATGACCGACTTTTCTTAGACAATGGTGAGAGACGCAATAAGTAAAACTTGAGTAAAGCTCCGATAAGATTTTTCTATCAAAGTATAATAATTTTCTATTTGTTTTTATCAGGACCTCAGCTTAACGTTTTATAGTTACTTAACACTTAAAAAAGAGGGTAGAAATGATTAAGCAAAATCTTTCAAAGGTTTTAGTTTTTTCTTTTGTGCTAGGACTTGCAAGTTGTGCTAGTTCTGACAAGGGAATGTCTAAATCCGATCAGTATGAACCAGGCGAGCCAAAGCCTATTTCATTTTGGTGGCCAAATAGATTAGATCTAGCGCCACTTCGTCAACATTCGGTTGAATCAAATCCTTATGGAGAAAAATTTGATTACGAAAAAGAATTTAAAAAATTAAATCTTGATGCTGTAAAAAAAGACATTAAAGATGTTCTTACAACATCTCAAGATTGGTGGCCTGCTGATTGGGGTAATTATGGACCATTCTTTATTCGTATGGCATGGCATGGAGCTGGTACTTATCGTGTGACTGATGGTCGCGGTGGTGCTGGTGGTGGACAGCAAAGATTTGAACCACTAAATTCTTGGCCTGATAATGCCAACCTAGATAAAGCAAGAAGATTGTTATGGCCTGTTAAGAAAAAATACGGAAGAAAAATTTCTTGGGCAGACTTAATGGTCTTAACTGGAAATGTTTCTCTAGAAGCAATGGGCTTTAAACCATTTGGATTTGCTGGTGGTAGAACAGATGATTGGGAACCTGATTTAGTATATTGGGGACCTGAAAAACTTATGCTAGCTAGTGAGCGTCACGGAAAGAATAGAAAAGGTTTAAAAAAGCCACTTGGTGCTACAAGAATGGGTTTAATTTATGTTAACCCTGAAGGTCCAAATGGAGTACCTGATCCTTTATTAGCAGCTAAAGATATTCGTGAAAACTTTGGTCGTATGGCGATGAATGATGAAGAGACTGCTGCCCTTATTGCTGGTGGACATACTTTTGGTAAAGCACACGGTGCTCATAAACCATCTGAGTGTGTAGAAGCAGAGCCAGCTGCTGCTCCTCTTGAGCAACAAGGTTTAGGTTGGAAAAATAAATGTGGAAAAGGTCACTCAGAAGACACTGTAACAAGTGGTCTTGAAGGTGCTTGGACTGCTGCTCCAACTCGTTGGACTCATATGTATCTGGAAAATCTTTATAATAATGAGTGGGTTCTTACAAAGAGTCCTACAGGTGCTCATCAATGGGAACCAAAAGATGGTCCAAAGAATGTTCCTGATGCTCACGTGAAAAGAAAGTATCATAAGCCAATGATGTTTACGACTGACCTTGCTCTCAAAAAAGATCCTAAGTATAGAGCGATCACTCAAAGATGGTTAAAGAACCCTAAAGAGTTTGAAGATGCTTTTGCTAGAGCTTGGTTTAAATTAACTCATAGAGATATGGGGCCAAGAGCAAGATACCTTGGTAAAGCAGTTCCAAAAGAGGTTCTTTCTTGGCAAGATCCAGTTCCAAGAAGAAAATATAGAAAAATTAGTAACTCTCAAGCGAACCAATTAAAGAGAAAAATCTTAGCTTCTGGTTTAAGTACAACTCAATTAGTTAAGACAGCCTGGGCTTCTGCTGCTTCATATCGTGCAACTGATATGAGAGGTGGTGCTAATGGTGCTAGAGTAAGACTTGCTCCTCAAAAAGATTGGGAAGTTAATGATCCTAAAGAGCTTGCAAAAGTATTAGAAAAACTTGAAAGCATTCAAAAATCTTTTAATAAGTCACTTCCAAGTGGAACAAAAGTTTCTTTAGCAGATACAATTGTTCTTGCTGGTGCTGCTGGAGTTGAGCAAGCTGCGAGAAAAGCAGGCGTGAATGTAAAAGTTCCATTTAAAGCAGGAAGAACAGATGCAA
>CAJXHA010000290.1 GCA_913053615.1 uncultured Bacteriovoracaceae bacterium
TGCTGTTTTATTATTCTCTCCCATGACTTTCATAATTTCTTCAAGTGTACAATGCTCTTCTTTCCAACAGTCATAATCAGTAACCATAGCAATGGTAGAGTAGGCTATTCCAGCTTCTTTAGCGAGATAAGCCTCAGGCACATTAGTCATCCCGATCAAATCTGCACCAAAGCTCCTATAAATATTTGATTCAGCCTTAGTTGAAAACTGTGGTCCTTCAATGCATACATATGAACCACCAAATGAAAAATTAACCTTATCTTCTTTTAAAATTGACTCAAGTCTTTGGGCTAACCCAAGGTCTACAGGCTCTGCTACTGATACATGACCAACAACGCCTTCACCAAAAAATGTTCTGGCACGAAAGCCCTTAGTCCAGTCTATAAATTGTGTTGGAATAACAAACTTAGATGGTTCATGCTCATCTTTTAATGAACCAACCGCTGATATAGAGACGATATTTCTAACACCAAGTTTTTTTAAAGCAAATATATTTGCTCTATAATTTACTTCACTTGGTGTGATTCTATGTCCTCTTTTATGACGAGCTAAGAAGAAACAATTTCCAAAGTCTGTCTTTACTTCAACAACCTTATCACTAGTTTCTCCAAAAGGAGTTTCAACTGTATGTTCGTTAACAACCTCTAGGCCTTCAACTTGATATAAGCCACTGCCACCAATGATTGCTAATTTAGTCATACCTTTCTCCTAGAGTGATTTTACAAGATCAATCTGCTTTCCAAGAGATTTTGATTGTCTTGCAATGAAATTAGCAGACTCTTCTCTTTCAGCTTCATCTTTACATGCAATACACATCTCTGCTGTAGGTCTTGCTTTAAGTCTTTCAAACTTAATATCAGATCCACATTCATCGCAGATACCGTATTCATCTTCATTCATTTTTTCTAATGCTTTATTAATTTTCTTTGCATAGAAAAGGTCTCTATTTCTAAACCTTAAAAGTTGAGATCTTTCATAATCTGCAGATGCTTGATCAACTTCATCTTTTCTGTCGTCAGTTTTTAATTGATATCTTTCTTCATCTACTGCGAAAGCATTTCTTAATCTTTCTTGCTCTCCAAGTAAAAAGTCTTTAATTTCATTAGTTTGTTTTTTAGTTAATGGCATAATGATTACTCCTAATCTTCTAGTCCACCCTTAATATTTAGTAAGACTAACTTACTAATTGATTTTAATGTTTCAAAAACACCTTCGCCCTTTATGGCCACAGCTTCGAAACATGGGAAATCTTTTTCATTTAACTTCTTTTGCATATCTTGAAACGAAGATACGTTTGGAAGGTCTCTTTTATTCCACTGAAATACTATAGGCACTTTATCAAAATCGTAACCCTGCTCAGTTAGATTCTTTTTAAGTCCCTCTAAACTTTCAATATTCGCTTCCATTTTTTCAACTTGTGAATCGGCAACAAATACAATCCCATCAACCCCTCTAAGGATTAGTTTTCTAGAAGCTTCATAGAAGACTTGACCTGGTACAGTGTATAAATGGAATCTTGTTTTAAAACCTCTGATAGTTCCAAGGTCTAGTGGTAAGAAATCAAAAAAGAGAGTTCTCTCATTTTCTGTATTAAGGGTAACCATTTTACCTTTAGATTGTGATGAGGTTCTTTGATAAACGTGTTGAATATTTGTAGTTTTGCCACCAAGGCCTGGGCCATAGTAGACAATTTTGCAGTTAATTTCTTTAGTATGATAATTTACAAATGACATCCTAAACCCTTGAGAACCCGAATAATTTGTCTATCTCTTCGTCAGTAATATCTTTAAACAAATATCCCTCTCTCGTCTCATTTCCTATTATCTTATTTGAGTCTTTAGATACACTAATTGTTTCATCTCGAATATACATTTCTAGTAAAAACATTAGATTTTTAAGCTGTTGCTTAAGTTTTGCAGGGTTTAATGCATCTTGGTATACCGAGACTAGATAGCACCTTGTGTTATTTAATTCTAGCGGTAAAACAAAAACTCCACTAGAACTTGTATCAAATGATAGTCGATAATCCATATCATCTGAATCTCCAACATAATTTATCATTGAGTTTGCTGCTTGCCATAAACCACTAGCAAGTGCACCCATTGAATTCGAGATTAAAGCATCACCTTCATTAGAATAAATAACAATTCCATCACTTCTAACCACAGATAGGTGGGCAGAAATTTTGCCAAAATCATTTTCTTCAAAAAAGTTTTGAATTAATAATTTTAAATTCATTAAATACTCTTTCTATTTTCTAATGCTTTGGAAATAGTAAGTGGATCTAGATACTCTAAACTTCCACCCATAGGCATTCCAAAACCAATTCTTTCAATTGATACTTCTTGGTCATTAAGCTCTTGCCTTATATAAGAACAAGTTGCATCTCCTTCAACAGAAGGGTTAATTGCCATAATCATTGTTTGAACATTATTTTTAATAACTCTTTCTTTAAGAATATCAATTCTTAATTTATCTGGACCAATACCAATTAATGGATTTAAAACTCCACCAAGTATATGATAGACGCCGCTAAATTGATTGCTTCTTTCTATGGCCATCAAGTCTGTAATACTCTCAACAACACACATAGTTTTTTCAGTTTTTCTTTTTTCCGATGAACAAATCTCACAGATATCATGATCACTAAAAAGACCACACTCTCGACAAAACTTTAAATCTGTAATTTGCTTCAAAGAATTAGAGAACTCATATATATACTCTTTGTCCCACTTCATTATATTTAAAGCTTGTCTTGCAGCAGTTTTTTCACCAACTCCAGGTAAACGAGAAAAAGACTGGATTAAATTTTCAATAGCTTCAGGATACTTCATTAAAATAAACCAGGTATCTTTAATCCACCTGTTACTTTTGACATCGCCTTCTCAACCATCTCAGAAGATTCTTTTACAGCATTATTAACAGCAGTAAGTACTAGCTCTTCTAACATTTCAGTATCATTTGGATCTACACATTCTTTATCAATTTTAATTTCTAGTAGTTCTTGTTTACCGTTAACTTTAACTTTAACCATTCCACCACCAGAACTTGCTTCAACTTCTCTTGATTCTAATTCTTTTTGAAGTGATGCCATTTTAGTTTGCATTTGCTGAGCTTGTTTAAGCATTTGATTCATATTGGCCATTATTCTTCCTCTCTTTGGTTAAGAATTACTTTTGAAATTTTAGTATTAAAAAGCTCTTGAGCTTCTTTTATAAACTTATTATCTCTAAGTCGTGCTTCAAGATCTTCTTTATCTTGCTGCTCTTTCAACTGTTCTTTTTCAACTTTAGATAATAGATTATCTTCTTTTTTCTTATTATCGTCTATTGTAATAACCCTAACATTAACCTTGTCCGAACTTAAGTTTGCATAATTAGATACAATTTGTTTAAGGCGATTTAAATTTTCAGGCTCTTTAATAAAGTCAGCAAAGATTCTAGAGTCATCACTAAATATTACTTCTAAATTCTCAGGGTTAAACGCTTTATCAAAAAGAGCTCTCTCAAGATTAACAGAAATAGACTTACTTTCTTCACGACAAAAGTTAATAAAGTCATCCCAAGTATTTTCTCTTTGAATAGGGGAGTTTACTACTTCTGGCTCGGCTATTGGTTCAACAACTTCTTCAGGGATTGTTTCATCTGTACTTTCAACTATATTTTCACTTGTCGTTTCAACAGCTGGAGCGACAGGCATAATAGCTTGTGCAGGTTCTTCTTCAACTTGTTCCATTGAAATTTTAGAGTTTATTTTAACTTTTTTTTTTGAATCTGATTCCAGACCCAATATTTCTTCACGTTTTACTGTTTTTAACAGCACAAACTCAATAGACTTTGCTGGATCGAAAGAGTTAAGAGCCCAAGTCGAATCCTTAATTATAGATTCATAAATCCACATCATTTCAGCTGTTGTTATAAAGCTAAAGTTGACATTAATTTTATAGCGTTCATTAAGAACTTCTGTATTATCAATATTATTAATAAAGTCATAAAGAACATTCAGAAACTGATCAAGAAACTTCTCGTAACTGATATTCTCTGCCTTAATTTTTAACATCGCATTTGTAAAGTCTTCTTGTTCTTTATTAAGA
>CAJXHA010000291.1 GCA_913053615.1 uncultured Bacteriovoracaceae bacterium
AGGACGTTAAAACAGAAATACTAAGTTTAATTAAAGAAAAGGTTTTAAGTTCTGAACAGGTAAATGCCACTAAGGGAACATTGCCACATGAGCTAAAGGCTCTAAATGATTTGAAATCAGATGCCATAGCATTTCTTCCGGATAGTATTGTCATTAGTTATAATGATGAAGTTTATACTATAGTACATCATAAAGATCATTATAATGTTTCAATGTTATTATTTGAGTCTGAAAGAAGGAACACTGCCAATGATTCTATTGATATTATTCCTGGAGTCGTGACTTCATATCCTAATTTATTTATGCACTTCAATGCTAAAAGTCTTAGTACATTTACAAAGCGTTTAAAGACTGCACAAACACAAGATATGGTTGATGCTCTCTTAAGACGTTACGCAGTCTCTAGGGCGAATGAGGAAATTTGGAGTAGTTATGATTATTTTTCAAAAAAGAGCTTTGAAAAAAGTACCAATGAGTTTGGTTACTTAGATCTTAATCGTTATCTAAATTTGTAATTTAAAAGAAGGGGAGTACTAATAATACTCCCCTCGGTCTTAACTTTGTTTTTCAAAGAAATCTGCAATTTGCCTTAGAAATTTAGCAACCTCTTTGGTTTCGCATTTACAACAAGCACATTGACAGCAATTCTTATTTTCTTTTTCACTCATGATAATCTCCTTTAGCGACAACAGTCAGCTTTATCAATTTCATCAGCGAGCTCGCGTAGCAAATGAGATAACTCAGATGCTTTTAATTCATAATAAACTTCTTTCCCTTTTTTCTTGGCACCTAATATTCCCACATTCTTGAGCTTCGATAAATGTCGACTTACAACCGAAAGATCAATCGAACAACAAGTTGATAGCTCACTTACATTAGCTTCGCGACACTGACATAAATGAGTTACTAGCGAGAGTCGATTTGAATCTGAGAGTACTTTAAAAAGGTCTGAATATTTATTAAGTTGGTTCTTTTTCATATTTGCATTATCGTGCAAGTATTTAGAAAACTCAAGACTTTATTTGCATAAAAATGCAAATGTTAATTATTCTATTAACTTACCATAGATGAATATTCATTTTTTTGAAAAATTAAAGGTTCTTTTCGGCTTTTTTAACTTCTTCTAAAAGTTGTTTGCACTCTTCTGCACCTAGACCAAATAGGGGATTACTTTTTGGTAGGTCCTTAGCTTTGGGTGAAAATTGAAATGTCTGTAGGCGATTATTTAAATTAATTTTAAGCTTTCTAAGTTCTTTTTCATTCCAGTCACTTAGATTATTAAGGTCTTTACCTTTTATTGTCGCCATTTTTGATTCCTCGAGTATTAGTATTTTCTGACTATATACATATTCCGCTGCACAAAAACAAGCGTTTCCTCTGCAATTTTAGTAAGCATGAGGCCTTTGACTGATATTAATTGACTCCGTACTATGGTACGGGGTGTATACTATGAAAATGAAAGAGTCATTAACTATTGGAAAGTTGGCCATGGCCTCACAAGTGAATGTCGAGACTATCCGCTTCTATGAAAGAAAAGGCATTTTAAAACAACCAAAGAAGCAGGGGGCTTTTAGAAAGTATCCTGATGAATATATTACGCGTATTCGCTTTATTAAGCGCTCTCAGGAACTTGG
Source organism: uncultured Bacteriovoracaceae bacterium (assembly GCA_913053615.1). GTDB lineage: Bacteria > Bdellovibrionota > Bacteriovoracia > Bacteriovoracales > Bacteriovoracaceae > UBA845. The sequence goes on from CAJXHA010000291.1 coordinate 1,635, forward strand.
CTTTACCCTAAAGGAAACAAAAGAACTCTTAGATTTAAAAATTAAGAATCAATCAAAGTGCAGTGATGTACTTTCAAAAACAGAAATTAAAATTGAAGAAATAAATCAGAAAATTAGTGATCTAAAAAAAATGAAACAATCGCTTCAGGCCCTTGCAAGTTGTTGCGAAGATATTAATCAACCTCTTAGCGATTGCCCCATTTTGGAGTGCTTTATAAATCCAAAGGATAAAAAATGAAAAAGAATATTTTATTTTTATGCACAGGTAATTCTTGTCGATCTCAAATGGCCGAAGGCTGGGGAAAGGCATTAAAAAGTGAAACTTATAACTTCTTTTCTGCTGGGACTAAAAAGCATGGCCTAAACCCCAATGCTATAAAAGTCATGAGTGAAGTAAATATTGATATAAGTTCACATGTGTCTAATACAACAGATGAATTATCAAGTGTGAAAATGGACTTTGTCTTTACGGTTTGCTCCGATGCTCATGAGAATTGTCCTTTTTTCCCACAAGGAAAAATCATTCATGTGGGTTTTGATGATCCTCCAAGACTTACTAAAGACATGACTGATGAAGAAGAAATTCTTTCAGTTTATCGTAGGGTAAGAGATGAAATTAAATCATTTGTAGAAAATATTGATAAATATATTGAGGGAAGTCATGAGTAAAGAGTCTGAACAAATGGGATTTTTTGAGCGCTATCTAAGTATCTGGGTAGCTTTGTGTATTATAGGTGGAATCATTCTAGGAAAGATACTTGGAAATTCAATTAGCTTTTTAAGTGATATGAATATTGCAACAGTAAATATTCCAATCGCACTCCTTGTATGGCTTATGATTTTTCCTATGATGGTCCAAATTGATTTTAGTTCCATTAAAGATGTTGGTAAAAACCCAAGAGGGTTGGCCCTTACACTTATTATTAATTGGCTTATTAAACCATTTACCATGGCATTTTTTGCGTGGATTTTCTTTGATCAACTTTATTCAGCTTATCTAAGTCCTGAAGTGGCCGAGCAATATATTGCAGGAGCAATCATTCTCGGTGCGGCTCCATGTACTGCTATGGTTTTTGTATGGTCATATTTAACCAAGGGTGATCCTGAATATACATTAGTTCAAGTTGCGATCAATGATCTTGTTCTACTTATTGCATTTATCCCTATCGTTAAGTTTCTCCTAGGTGTTACCAATGTTTTTATTCCCTTTGATACATTAATTTCTTCGGTACTCATTTTTGTTGTCATTCCACTAGTGTCTGGCTTTATTGCTAATAAAACCTTAATCAAGGCATATGGTGAGAAGTGGTTTAAGGAAGTTTTTATGGCCAAACTTAAGCCTGTATCAATTATGGCTCTCCTAAGCACATTAATTTTATTATTCGCTTTTCAAGGTGAAAAAATATTAGCAAACCCACTACATATTCTTTTAATTGCAATCCCTTTAACAATTCAAACTTACTTTATTTTCTTTATTGCTTGGGGAGTTGGTAGAAAACTAAAATTACCACACTGTGTACTTAGTCCAGGCTCAATGATTGGAGCTAGTAATTTCTTTGAACTTGCTGTCGCAGTAGCTATTGCTTTATTTGGCCTTAATTCTGGGGCTGCTCTAGCAACTGTGGTGGGGGTATTAATTGAAGTTCCTATAATGTTAAGTCTGGTGAAGCTCTCAAATAAATGGAGATATTAATGAATTACTTAAAAGATGAAGAGTTCAAATTAAAGGCAAAAAACTCAAAGAGTATAGAGCATAAACCTCGAATACTTATTTTATATGGCTCATTAAGAGAAAGATCGTATTCAAGACTATTAGCAGAAGAGGCAGGTCGAATTCTTGAGTATATGGGAGCAGAGGTTAAGTTTTTCAACCCAGATGGTCTTCCAACTTTTGATAATGATCGTTCTGTCGATCACCCGAAAGTGCAAGAGCTTAGAGATTTAAGTCTTTGGTCAGAGGGACAAGTATGGTCTTCACCTGAGTTACACGGAAATATTTCCGGTCTTATGAAAACTCAAATTGATTGGATACCTCTTTCAATTGGAGCCGTTAGACCAACCCAAGGAAGAACATTGGCAGTGATGCAAGTCAGTGGAGGCTCTCAAAGTTTTAATGCAGTTAATTCTCTTAGAATTCTTGGACGTTGGATGCGAATGATTACTATTCCAAATCAATCATCTGTCGCTAAGGCCTATCAGGAATTCAATGAAGATGGGACAATGAAAGAATCGGCATTTAGAAATAGAGTCGTGGATGTGATGGAAGAACTAATGCGTTTTACCTATTTAACCCGTGAACATGCTGACTTCTTAGTTGATCGTTATAGCGAGAGAAAAGAAGTGCAAAATAAAGCTATTGAGGCCATGAATAAGGCTGATTGAAATTAGGAAATAAAAAATGGCGGGAGCGAAGGTAATGCTTGCTGCTAAAAGATTGCTATGCAA
>CAJXHA010000292.1 GCA_913053615.1 uncultured Bacteriovoracaceae bacterium
CTTTTTAAAGAAAACATTACTATTAATATGAATATCAGCAATGATTTCATCAGTTTCCCCAAGAGTTATCGTATTTCCCTCTGGAAGCGTGATCTTTAGGCGACCTTGTTTCATGGGTGATAATAATTTTAAAGTTAAGTTACGATAGAAATTATAATCTTTCGCTTTTGGAAGTGAGTCTATGATTTCCATACATAATATCCTTTTTGAAATTCAGATTCATCTGATTTTTTATAATACGGTATTTTCATTATTAGTAATTTTAGTGCATGCCAATGTATGAGAGCGATTACTTGAATAGTCATCAAGGGAAAACGAAAAAAATTATACCAAAGTCTTTTGGTGCATAATTCTTTTTTTACCCCACTCATTGATGTAATAATCTCAAGCTCACCACTCTCTCTTTTGTCTTCAATATTTATTTTTATACTCTCAGCAGATCTTTTTAATCTAAATGTCATAATGTTTTTCATTGAAGCAAAGGGAGAGATATAAAAGTTCTTAGGTGTAATATACTCTACAGAGTCGTTCTTTATGTGATCATCTGTAATTAAATAAGGCTTTATTTCATTAAAGGTATTCCCAATTTCTATGATTACTAGCTTGCGAGAATTTGTTTCAATAAAGTAATAAGATACTGGGTTAAAGACATAACCAAGAACTCTCACGGAGGTTAAAAGCTCAATTTTTCTAACTTGGTCATTTATTTTATTTTGTTTTAAATAGTCTATTACGCGCTCTTTAAGGCTACTTCCTTTAAAGGCGGGCATATAGTCTTTTTCGTAGAAGCTAAAAAAGTTAAAGCGGTTTAATGAGAATGGGAAATATCTTTGAGCTAAATTACTAAGCTCATCTAGATTAAGCATAAACCAATAGTAATTAACATCAAATTGATATCGTTTTGGTATCAAACGAGTGTGTCTTACTTTACATGAATAGAGACTACTCACTTGACCTTGGTTCATAATACCTTCTCACCTCTGAGAAACTCTGAAATATGAACTCCGCTCATAAGAGCATCTTCATGAAAACCATAGCGAAAATAGCTCCCACAAAAGTACATAGGACTCTTTTCTTCGTTTAATTCCTTTAAACGTTTTTGTGCATTAACTGCAGGGAAATCAAAAAGAGGGTGAGTATACTCGATTGTTTTAATTATTTTTGATTGATCTACCAACTCTTCACCATTGATATTGATGAAGTAGTTTTCCTTATCAGAAACTCCTTGAAGCATATTCATATTGTAAACTGTGAATGGTTCTCCTTTGGGTGGGATAATATAATTCCATGAAGACCAAGCTCGCTTAACTCTAGGCATGACAGAGGTATCGGTATGCATTGTTGCGATATTTTTCTGGTAGCGGAACTGACTTAAAAGTTCAGCCTGTAGTTTGGTAGGGTTTTGTATGATTTTATAAGTCTCATCTGCATGACTTGCAAAAAGGACATTATCAAATTGGTGAGTATGTCCGTGTACATCTTTTAGTTCAACCTTACCTTCTTCTGTTGTTTTCGCACTTACAATTTCACAATTTGTTTTTATGCGATCCCGATAAGAATTAATTAGTTTTTGCTTATAGGTTTCAGATCCATTTACAACCGTTTTCCATTGGAATTGCGTATCAAGCCCCATGAAGCCATGATTATAGAAAAACTGAATTAATGTTTTTGCAGGAAAGTCAGCCATCTTATCAAAAGGTGTTGACCAAACGGCAGCACTCATGGGAACGATGAACTTCTCGTAAAGGTCCTTTGGAAAATTTTCTTTCTCTAGATACTCTTTAATTGTAAGACCATCCAGTTCACCTGCTTGTAATTTAGCTGGTGCTGTCTTATTAAATTTATCAATCGACATTAAGAATTTATAATAGCGTGGATTAAATAGGTTTCTTCTTTGAGCAAAGAGACCATTCATACTTGAGCCATTATACTCCCAACCTGAAGGATCATGTCTTACAGCAAATGACATATCAGTATTTTTTATTGGTACTTCAAGGTGTTCAAAAAGTTTGGTTAAAAGTGGATAAGTCTCATGATTAAAAACCATAAAACCAGTATCAATTGGTATCGACTTGCCATTCTCGTCAACGTTTACTGTATTTGTATGTCCACCAATATAATCATTTTTTTCAAAAACTGTAATATCGTACTTTTCTTTTAAAAAGTAAGCACTCGACATACCAGCAACACCGGTACCTACAATGGCCAAACTTTCTTTCATCTAAGCTTTCTCCATTAGATAATGTGAAACATACCATTCTTCACCATCTTTATACTTCCATAGCTCAGCACAAGACATGTAGAAGATTCTCCAATAGGAAAACCACTTTTTAGCTTCATTGCCATAATGTTTTTTGAATAAGGCCATAATTTCATCCTTATTCTGGTCCATTTTCTCTAACCATTGTTCTGAAGTTTGAGCATAATGTTTTCCATTAATTTTTTTCTGGTCCACAACTTTCACAATGTCAGAGTAGTAATTAAATATATCTGAACTAGGCATAATCCCACCTGAGAAAAAGTACTTGCTCATCCAATCACTTTCATCCTTAACGTCAAAGAAGTATGGAACATCTTTATGAGTAAAAATATGGACAAATATTTTTCCATTATCTTTTAAAAATCCAGTCACTTTGTTTAAAAGCATTTCGTAATTTCTCATATGCTCAAACATTTCAACACTAACAACTCGATCGAATTTTTTATCAATACTAAAATCGTTAATGTCACATGTAATGACAGTAATATTCTGAAAACCTTTTTCTTTTGCAGTATTATCGATGAACTCTTTTTGAGTCTTAGAGTTTGAAACAGCAGTAATTTTTGCATTTGGAAACTTTTCTGCCATAAATAATGTTAATGATCCCCAGCCACAGCCTAATTCAAGAATCTCCATGCCATCACTTAACTGTGCGTTTGCGACAGTTTTCTCAAGCATTATAACTTCTGCTTCATCTAAAGTTTCTTCAAAAGTATTATAATAGCAACAACTGTATTTCTTTCTCGTTCCCAAGCATAAGTGATAAAATTCCGTTGGAACTTCATAGTGTTGTTCATTGGCTTCTTGTGTTTGAACAGCAATCTTATTATAAGACTTTTGTCTGGTGACAAAGCTATGTTTCTTTTCTTTTTTTTCTGTTTCAGACTTTCCAATATCTTCATTTATTCTTTGCTTTAATAGATTGCGAATTCCAAATCTCACAACACCGTCAGGGAGAACATTCTTTGCTAGTAAATAATCGATCATGCTTTTTTCCTTTTAAAGTTTAAGTAATAAATAAAGTAGATTGCACTTCCCATAGAACCTAAGAAGAAATAAATCGGTATCCAAAGAATCGCTTTTTTAAAATTATAATTTTCAAGGTGTAACGTAATAAACCAAATGACAGATTGGTTTAAATAGAAATCCAAAATAGTTGCTCTAAACCAAAGATCCTTCCATAAAATAGGAATTGCATCCATGATATGCATATTAAGTGAAGCCACGATGGTATAAGAAAACATCGTTATAAAGCATAAAGCCAGTAGTGTATTTAAGTATTTTTTATCCATGCGCCATCATAATTTAAAAGCTAGCTAAAAAGAAGCTGCTTTGAGTTGATGTAAGTTAGACAAAATACAGGACCAATTTGTCACCTTGTGAAATCAATTACTTAAGGTGTTATTTAAGCTTGCGCAAAAGTGAGACAAGACTTGTATAAAAAATGAAACTGAGTGAATATAGCTTTAAACAGATAAAAGAGGATAATATGCTTAGATGGACAATAATCAGCTTAATTTTTAACTTAAGTTTCAACGCATTTGCTATGAGTAAAGAAAAGAGTCTTTATGACTTTAAATTGAACTCTAGTAAAGGCACTCAGTTTAACCTTTCTGACTATCAAGGAAAAACAATTCTTCTCGTAAATATTGCAACAAAGTGTGGTTACACACCTCAGCTTGATGGACTTGAAGAGCTCTATGCTAAGTACAAGCAAAAGAATTTTGTCATTATTGGTATTCCTAGTAATGACTTTGGTGGACAAACACCTGAGAACTCTGAAGACGCAGCAAAGTTTTGTCGACTAAAGTATG
>CAJXHA010000293.1 GCA_913053615.1 uncultured Bacteriovoracaceae bacterium
ATGTAATGACATCCAACATCGCCGTTCTGACAGGAGCAAAGCCAGAGATTGTATAGTTTAGGCCTGTTTTTAACATGGTTTTATTGATTTGTTTTATTGTTTGAGCTAATTCACTTGAATAGAGAGAACGCACATAGACCGTTATTTTTACTTCATTTAATAGAGAAGAGTAATGATCTCTAAGTACCCCAGACTTTTTAAAGAGTCCAAATGTATTTTTTAAATGAATATCATCATTAAAGCTTTTATTTGCTGTCATTGGGCTTCCAAGCTCTAAACGCATATACCTAAGAAAATTAGATAAACCCTGTACTCGAGTTACATTTGGAATTGATAAAATCTCTGCTGTAAAGTTATTGGCCATTTTCTCATAAGTTCTTGTTTTAAAATCATCACTGGAGCCTTTTTTAATAATCAAATCAATTGTACCAGTAAAACCAAGATGCTTTTGAAAGCTCTGTACTGCAAGACTAAGAGGGTGCTTAGGTGTAAATTTATTATAAAGGCTATCGTCAAATTTGATATAAAAAGCACTTGTAATAGATAAAATTATAAGAAGTAAACTGCTAAGGCTTATTAGAGTTGAGTATTTCTTTATAAAGTTATAATACTTATTTTCATTTATGCTAAAAAGATCATTAGCTTGGAATGTTTTAAAATTAATATCAAACCAAACCAAAAACTTAGGTAAGACAATAATGGTAAGGATATAACATAGAATGACACCAATACAGGAGTAAACTCCAAATTTTTGTATGATTGAGACATCGCTGGCCAATAAAGATAAAAAAGCAATGGCAGTAGTAAAACTAGTTAAAAAGCATGGTTTGGTAATCCTTCTAAGAACATGACTTACTTTTTCAGGTGTATTGGTCTTTTCAGAATTAATTACCCCTTGAAATAAGTGAACGATGTCAGCTGTTCCAATCACAAATATAAAGAGAAGTGAGAAGTTGGTATAAGGATTTAAACCTTTTTCAAATGAAAAAATTATAAGTATCGAACATGCAAATATTAGGGCGAGAAAAAAACCAGCAATTAAGATGAGCTTAAAAGATCTAAAGAAATAAAATAAAAGTGCAATTATGACAATGATAATGAGTGGACTCATTTTTGTCTGTTGGTTTTTAAGTTCCTCATTGAAGTAAAAGCTTGCTAGCTTGCTCCCTAAGAGATGCATACGTAAGCCTTTATTTTGCATCTCAAAAGAATTCTTATACTCTAATAATTTTGAAATCGTTATTTCACTTGGTGATTTCTCTCTTAAATGGGTCTCGATAACTAGAAACTCACGCTCACTATTTGTAAAAAGATCTTTCCAAAAATCGTTCTGTGTTAAGTGTTCAAATGCTTTTGTATCTATTTGATTATTTTTTATAAATGGACTTAGTAATAAACGATCTTTTGTCGGAGAAAAGTACTCAGTCGTACTTAAGCTTCTAACTTTCTCAAGTCCCGAAGTGTTTAGCAGTACATTAGTAATACCTGCATCAATACTAGCAAGTTCAAGTGGACTATTATCTTTTGATTCGATAAGAATAAAGACTTTATTTTCATCATTATATTTTTCAAGATACTTACGATATTGAATGGCTGCTGGATGCTCTTTTCCTAAGATATCTACTAGCTTGAAGTCACTTTGAGAATTACTTACAAAACCTGCACATACTATAAATATGGCGATAGTGGCCAAAGAGAATATTATTCTTTGAAGTTTAAAGCTTTGCTGCATAGTTTATATTACTTTATCAAAAGTATATTCTTCAAGATTTTAATTTAAGAGTCTAGATTACTCAGGAAATAATGTCGCAATGGTAGAATAGTCATTTTCGAATATAATAGTTTCATTCACTTATAAAAAGGAGTTATATGAAAGTACTATTTATTTTAGTGGCATGTTTTCTAGTGGGTTGTTCAACGAATGGGCAACAAAAGTCAGAAGCACAAAGTAAGTCTGAAGTTGTGGCACCAACTGAAAAAGAAATGGAAAAAGCGGCTGCAAAGAAGACAGAGAAAAAGCAAGAAACAAAAAGTTCAACTACAGAAAAGAATAACTCTAAATTTGGAAAGATGGTGACATGTAATTATGGAGAAACTGAAAGAATCTTAGAGAATAAAGAATCAGATGCTGGTGGCTGTGAAGTGATTTATACTAAAGAAGGTGCAGCAAATAGTATTGCCAATGCTCAAAATGAAACATCTTATTGCCAAGAGGTTGTTGATAGAATTGCTAATAAATTAGTTGCTGCAGGTTTTACTTGTAATTAAATAAATTGAGTACGTGTTTCTATTTAGAAGCACGTACTAATTCAAAAATAGTGCTGGCAACACTTGTCGATATCTTTTCCATATACTGAAAATCTAAACGCTCATCGAATTTATCACAAGAGCGATGATAACAGCGATCTGAATCACCACCAAAGAAATTCTCTGAAATAACAATTGCAGGTATTTTTTCTTTCCAAAAAGAAGCATGGTCAGATCGAGTTGTACAACCAGGCACCTTTGTTAGTTCAAGCTTATGATAAGCAATTATTCCTTCCATGGTTTTTGTAATAAATGTTGATTCAGTACGATCACAGTCAATAATATGAAAGTGACCATCTTTTTTAGAATTTGTACCCATCATTTCAAAATTTATTACCGCCATAATTTGCTTTTTCTCACTTGAGCTTAAAGACTTTACATAGGCCTTAGAACCAACAAGTCCTTTTTCTTCTTTATCAAACCCAAGAATACGAAGATCGTATTTAAACTGATAAGGAGCTAGTGCTTTTGCAATTGCCAGTGCTCCTATAGTTCCAGTTCCATTATCATTTGCTCCAGCATTTCCAACAGAGTCAATATGAGAAGAAAGAATGATTACTTTTGATGAATCACTTCCTTTTTTTGTTGCGATAAAGTTCTTTCCTTTAGAAAAGAAGCTTCCAAATTCCTTAATCTCTGTTTCATATCCAAGTGCATTGTATTCTTCAGTTAGGTAATTGAGTGCATTTTCAATTCCTTCCTTACTACCACGTTCACTAAGTAAAACAGTATTACCATTTATTCTCACTTCTTTCGCTCCAGAGAACTCTTTAAGTTTCTCAGCAAAAAATTGTTCATCAATACTTATTAAAGTTGATTGAAGAGGAAGAACTAAGGAAGTGCTTTTTTGTTTTAATTTCTTTTGAGTATATTCATAGGCCTTTTTATCCGTTGACCATAAATGATCATCGTGAGCATGGGCCATAAGAGTAAAAGTAAAAATGAGAATAATTAAGTTTTGCATTTAATTCCTTTGATCCCTTATTTTTACCAAAATTACGGGTAAAATCCGAGTAGATAAAGCAGCTTTAAATCTATTTAAATCTTACATTTTATTGGTATATTTAATACATGAAAATTACGATTAGAGATATGCTTTTGAAAGAATTTGAAAAATCTATCAGTATGGGTAAAACCCATTATATAGAAGGAAAGGCCAAGGCATTGAATATTAGTCTCGAAAAGGCTAAGGAATTGGCCCAAAAAGAGTATGAAACGATACTTCCACAAGGAATGCAGACTGAAAATCACATGTTTTACACTGCGTTAGTTGATGATGAATTTGCTGGTTATGCATGGGTAAATATCAGAGAAGAAAACGATAAAAAGTCTGCTTGGGGTTATGACATACATGTAGACGAGGCTTATCGAAGAAAAGGTGTGGCCAAGCAGATCTTTATAAAGTTAGAGGCAGAACTCAAAAGTATTGGTGTAGAGGAAGTTAAGTTTCACGTCTATGCAGATAATTTTAGAGCAATTCCTCTTTATGAACAATTTGGCTATGAGACCACAAATATTGTTATGAGAAAAGAGTTATAAAGGAAGTAATATGTTTATTATTTATCATAATCCAAAGTGCTCAAAGAGTAGAGAGACTTTAAAGTTATTAGAAGAACACACTAACGATATTAAAATTATTGAATATCTAAAAGAAACTCCAACTCAATCTGAGTTAGCTGAAATTGCGACAAAGTTAAAATTAAATCCATTAGATTTTATACGTACAAAAGAAAGTATAATTAAAGAAGAGAG
>CAJXHA010000294.1 GCA_913053615.1 uncultured Bacteriovoracaceae bacterium
TAACCTATGATCATAAATTAAAAAGACTTGATAAAAAAAGAACTCAAATTTTACAACCCGTTTCAACTTGTCATAACTTCTTTAAAGAAACTGAAGACTGTTATACTCAAGAGGTTTTAAGAAATGTTGAGTTAACGAAAGCAAAATTTCTTAATCACAAAATTAAAATTCAACCAATTCCTACTCACAAATAAGAACTTTATTCACACAACTTACGCGTAGACCTTCATGACAAAATCCATAAGGACTATCAGGGAGGCAGTATTCTTTAATCTCACTTGCAAGCGGACCCCTTATACAAGCATAATTATTTTGAGTACCACATTGATCAATACCACAAACCTTTGTCAGGCTTTTTGCACATGCATTATTCTTGATATAATAGGTCCCATAGGGGCACTTTTGACAATTATCTTTAATGACATTGCACTCATCATCTGTTTGATAACAAATACTTCCAGCACTAAGCCATTCTCTTTTTTTACCACCTAGGCCAGTTGAAATTTCAAAGCTGCCATAAGAGTTACTTGCTATATGTGAAGTGAATTTTTTATTTTCCAAATATTTTTTATTAATTAGTGGAATTTGTAGTCGTTCTTTATCTGCTTTAATAAGTACAAATTTTTCTTTTAACTCCAATTGAAAATTATAAAAAGCTAATTGGAAAATCTTTTTCCCGTTCATTAAGCTGGCTTCACAATCACTTTCTTTTTCCACAATAAATAATTCACCAGGTTCATTATCCTTTACTGCCTGTATATTTAAGCAATACTCCTTTGTAAAAAAGCCTCCCGAGTAAGTTTTAAATGCAATAACATTATGTAAGGTTCCAGGTGGGAGACCTTCAATACTTTTTCCCACTAAAGAAGAGTTTAAGACTTCGATATGAAAAGTGGACATTAAAAGAAAAATTATTTGAAATACTGACATCGAAAAGCCCATTCCTTTTTTTCTAAATATTCTCTATTCATTCCATTATATCGTTTGATATCCCCATTCTCAGCATTACTTCCTCTTAGAAAGTTCTTATTCCAAATATCTTCTTTTGCTATTAAGTAACTGCTTACTTTTAAATTAGCAGGTGGGTAGAACTTATTATCGAGGTATTCCATATGACTACCTAGTGCATGGTATATACCGATCCAACTTGGTGAATAGTCACTATGATAGACATAATTTTTTTTATCACACTCTTTAGTGAAGTTTTTTAAGCAATGCGCTTCTAGCTTTTCTTCTCTTAATTCTCTTCTCTTCGTCCATGGATAGGGAAATTTACGAATAACTTTATTCACAACAAGACTTGGATAGTTAACAGCTGCATCAAAGTAACGACTTTGTAAAAGCTGTCCACCACGTAGCGAACATACTTCTTGCATTTTATCTCGCTTTAAATTTAAAGCTGGCATATGTGGATTTTTTAAATTTTCTATTTTCTGATTTTGAACAATCGCAACATCTAAATTATTAATATAATTTTTATCGATATACACATTCTCTAAACTATTATCCCATAAATAATCTGAGTTTTCTTTTGGACCAGCATTATAAACATTGCGAGGCAGGTAGGTACTAGCACAAGTATTTTTTAATTTTAATTGAAAAGCAAAACCGGCCACCAAGTACTTAACTATAAAACTAGCGTGAACTCCAAACTCATAACCAAGAAACTGAAAATCATAATTTTTGAACTTTTCCACACCCTCTGTCTTACATAAGTAAAATAAAGGATTACACTCAAAAAAACTTGAGTGAACATCCATACTTTTTTGTAAGTATTGCGGACAATTTAGCTTTTCATCAAAATACTCACCTTCAATATCACCTTTTTGGTAAAAATCTGCTTTATACTGGGCAAAATCTAAAATTACCTGATTAAAGTCATCAGATGGTTTCTTTTTTGAAGCATTTTCCCTAGGAATAAATTGGGAAAGAACGATCCCCAAGAGAATCAAACATACGAAAACTAAAAGTTTTGTTATAATGGATTTGTTATTATTACTCATCTAGAAGGTTAGTTTATATGGATTGGTTAAAAGAAGTAAACACTGAAGAAGATAAATATGATCAGATTTTTTCATTTGATGAATATGTCCAAATCTTTGAACAAAAACCCCTAAGAGAATTACGAACGACGAGTATGTATCTTAAAGATATGTTTGATTATTATGGCCGCAATGAATATGGCTTTAAACTTTTTAAAAAGAATCATCCTAACTCTCCTCCAGTTGCCGGACAATTTGCAACACAAGATAAAATATATCAAAATCTCATTAACTTTAATGAGGAAGGTTATAATAATAAATTCATCTTATTAGTAGGCCCTAATGGTTCGGCCAAATCCTCACTTGTAAAAAAGATCATGATGACTGCTGAGGAATACTCGCTCACAGATGATGGTGCTCTTTTTACATTTTCTTGGATTTTTCCAATAGATAATTATACCAAAGGAAGCTTAGGATTAAGTTCAAAGCAAATCGATAAGCACCTTAACTCGTTTGCACACTTAGAAGACAGTGAAATTAGTGCAATTTTGACAAGTGAGTTAAAAGATCACCCACTCTTACTGATCCGTTTAAAAACCAGACAAAAACTAATTAATAAATTACTTGCAGATAATCCTCAAAAACTAGAATCAATACAACAAAGTTATTTATATAACGGTGATCTCTCTAAGAGAAATCGTTTAATCTTTGATGCCCTTTTAAAAAACTACAAAGGTGACTTTGAGCACGTTTTAAAACACATTCGAGTTGAACGTTTTCATATTGATAAAAGATATTCCACTGGTGCAGCGACTATTGAACCCCAATTACATGTGGATGCAAAACTACAACAAATCACAATGGATAAAAGACTTGCAAGTCTTCCACCGAGCCTTCAATCCTTAAACCTTTTTTCAATGAATGGTGAAGTTATTTTGGCCAATCGTGGTGTTCTGGAGTTCTCTGACCTTTTAAAAAGACCATTGGATACATTTAAATATCTACTTATGACAATGGAAACAAAGACAATCAACCTACAAGGTATCCTAACTGAATTAGATATTTTCTTTATTGGAAGTAGTAACGAAGTTCACTTTAATGCCTTTAAACAGCATCCAGACTTTAATTCATTCAAAGGACGCTTTAGCTTCCTAAGAGTACCTTACCTATTAAACTATGCTGAAGAGAAACAAATATATGTTGAACAAGTGGCCAATGTCCGTGATAAGTCTAAGTTTGAGCCACATTCTTTAGAAACACTTTGCCTTTGGGCAGTAATGACAAGAATGCGTCATCCCCAATCAAAGAACTATAAAGATAAAGAACTTGGTGAAATCGCAGAAAAGTTAACACCACTTGAGAAAGCATTATACTTTGCTCATAAAGAAACTCCTGAGTACCTAAACCAAGAACAACAACAAATTTTAAGACTTGGTATGGATCCAATTTTCGAAGAATTTGATAATGACCCTCTTTATGAAGGTAAATTTGGAGTTAGTCCAAGAGAAGTAAAACAATTTATCTATGAACTCTCAAATGACAATGAAAACATCACCTTTATTGAAGTACTAGAGTTCCTTAGAGAAATTAGTGATCATAAATCTCAATATGATTTCTTAAATATTGGATCTCAAGGTGACTATCATAACCCTAAAAAGTTTCTCTACCTAGTTGAACAACATTGTCTAAATCAATTTGATATTGAGCTAAGAGATTCCTTAGGCCTTGTCGATAATCGCAGTTATGAAGATTATATTTCAAAGTATGTAATGCAAATTAATGCTCTCTTAAAAAATGAAAAAATAAGGAATGAAGTTACTGGAAAGTATGAAGAACCAGATATGTACTTTATTAAAGAGTTTGAATCAAACATTCACCTAAAAGAAAATCCAGAGAACTACCGCTCTCATATTATCTCTAAACTAGGTGCATACTCGCTAGATAACCCTGGTAAGAAAATTGTCTACACTGAAGTTTTAGAGGGAGTATATAAGCAATTAAAAGAATCTTTTAGAAATGAACAGAAAAAGATCATCGCAAAGATTGCTAATAACCTTG
>CAJXHA010000295.1 GCA_913053615.1 uncultured Bacteriovoracaceae bacterium
ATATCGTTCATAAAGTTGCCCTTAGAGTTCAAAATAAAATGAAAGAAAAGATTTTTAATATAGATGAAGCAAAGGATTATAAATTATCCGTTTCTATTGGGATTGCACAGTATCCAACAGATGCTAAGTCTGCAGATGAAATTATTAATTTTGCTGATGAAATGATGTATGTCTCTAAAAAATCTGGTCGTGGTAAAATTTTTCATGTTGGAGAGATAACAGATGATGCTATTAGTTCTTAGTGACTTCCATTTAGGAAAAGGGAAGTTCCTTGAAGACGGTCAAATTAATTTATTAGAAGATTTTGTTGAAGATGAGAAATTTTCTGAGTTTCTAGATCATTACTCAACTGGTACCTATTATTTTACAGATGTTCATGTCGTTCTAAATGGAGATATTTTAAATCTTATTCAAATGGACGTGGATGGGGTTTTTACCCACCTCTTAACAGAGGATCATACAGTAGGGATGGTGAACCAAATCGTTGAGGGGCACCCATTATTCTTTCAAGCACTACGTAAATTTTTATCAAGACCAAATAAAAAAGTAACTTATGTTATTGGTAATCATGATTTTGGAATGGTGTTTCCTAAGGCACAAGAGACTTTTATAAAAGCAGTTGGAAAAGAAATCGATTTTACTCAACAGCTAATTACCCATGGTGTGCTGGTCGAACATGGTCATCGTTTTGAGCCAATTAATACCGTTCCTCGTGCAAAACAATTTATTAAAGGACCCAATGGAACAGAGATTCTTAATCTGCCTTGGGCTTCATTATTTTGTATTTACCTCTTACCAAAACTCAAAGAGGTAAGACCACATATTGATAAAATTAGACCACTTTCATTATATGTTAAGTGGACTATTATTCATGATTTTAAATTTTTCATGTATCTTGCGTGGACTGTAATTATGTATCTCATTCGAACACAGTTTCCACCTTATAGTCGCTATAATAAAAATTTTAGAATTGGGCCAAGAACTCTTTCAAAAATTGCGATTCACCCTAAGTATGTAACCAATGCGAAAAGAGTATTAACCACCAGACCTGACGTTAAAGTTGTTATCATGGGACATACCCATATTACTGAGTACCGAAAGTTTAAAGATGGACGCTTATATTTTAATTGTGGCACATGGAATGAAGTCCCAAGTATTGATAAAGCACAACATGATAATATTAATAAGCTTACATATTGTTGTGTAGAGGTCAGCGAAAAACGCGGGACCATAAAAAATGCTTATTTAAATGTTTGGTATGGTAAGTGGCGACCGTTTAAAGAAGAATTAAAAACAACCTATCGCTAAATAAATTTGAAATAAAAAAAGCCCATTAAAAAATGGGCTTTTTTCTATCTATTAAAATAAGAATTACTTTTTCTTAGCAACTTTAGATGTAGCAGCTTTTTTTGTCGCTTTCTTTGCTACTTTTTTCTTACTAGCTTTCTTTGCAACTTTTTTCTTAGTCGCTTTCTTTTTTGTCGCTTTTTTCTTAGTTGCTTTTTTAGCTGTTTTCTTTGGAACTAAAGACTCTAATTTATTTTGAATCTTACTTAGTTCTTTCTTTTGCTCATCGATAAACTTTTGAGCTTTTTTGATTTCATCATTAATAACTTTTTCAATTTTCTTTTCAATCTCTTTAGATTCTTTTTTGAAACGAGCTTTTACTTTTTGAACATCTTTTTCAACAACATTGGTAATATCTTTTTGAGCAGTCTTCACCAGTTTGCTTACTTGTTTTTGTAGATCATCAACTGAATTTCTTTTTACGAATTGATCAATGTTCTTCTTAATGTTTTTCCAAGAATCTAAAATTTGCTGGGTCGATTTACTCATGTTGCTTTACTCCTTTATTCGTCCAGATAGAATTGAGACGCTTTACTCATTGGTATTCTATACCCAAAGCCAAAACTTTTCGAGCTTATTTTTAAAATCGGGCAAAATTGATACCTTTTAAATTCACTCTTTCGATATAAATCGAAAACTCTATTAACCTCTTCGGTTTCAAAGCCCATTTTTATAAGATCATTTTTAGTATATCGATAGGTGAGTAATCCTTCTAGAATACTATCTAGACGCTCATAGGGAGGAAGACTATCAGTATCTTTTTGGTCTTCTCTTAGTTCTGCACTTGGTGGGCGTGTGATGATTCCTTCAGGGATGAGCTTATTAAATTTTGAATTAATATAATTTGCTAATTGATAGACCTGGGATTTGTACAAATCTCCTAAAAGGCTGATTGCACCCACGCTATCACCATATTGAGTGGAATATCCAACTGCTAATTCACTCTTATTGCTGGTATTAACCACCATCGAGCCTATTTGATTAGATCGTGTATAAAGGAGCATTCCCCTTAAGCGAGATTGAATATTCTCATCAGTAAGTCCCTCAAAGGCCTCATCATAAGTGGACTCAAATAGGTTCTTACTACTAGAATGAAGGAACTTGATGGGAAGTGTTCTTAAGTTTATTTTAAGGTTTTGGCAAAGCTCATATGAAAGATCATAGGAAAGAGGACTTGAAAACTGACTTGGCATATAGATGGCCTCTAGGCTTTGCCCCTCTTTTAAAGAGAGGGCCACAATACTGAGAACAAGTGCTGAGTCCATTCCCCCAGAAAGTGCAATAGTGAACTTTTTAAAGCCTGATTTCTGAGCATACTCTTGCACTCCAAAGGCCAGAGCATTAATAATCTCATGACAAGTGGTCTCACTTAATTCATTAAGGCTTAGTTTGTCTGAATCGATACGAGCACTAAATAGCTCCTCCCATGTATTTGGAGGACTTGGTAAGAGCTCTTCATCGATAGGGGAATCACTTTGAGGAATTTCTAAAGACTGACTATCCGCTTTCCACGCATGGCAAGTAAGCAGATGTTCCTTTTCATTTGTAATGAAGCTGGCTCCATCAAAAATGATCTCATCTTCACTACCAACTCGATTACAATAAATAAAAGGGCAGTGAAAAAGCTTTGCTATAAATTGGGCCCGCTGACTTCTCTTTGCAGGCTTATCAATATAATAAGGGCTGGCCGAAAGATTGATGACTGCACTTATTTTTTCTCCCTTACAGGTTTCAAAAAGGTCTTTTACGGGATCAATATTGTGAAAACTTGAAGACCACATATCCTCACAGATTAAAAGAGCAAGCTTATGATCTTGATAATTAATCACACATGACTCTTCTCCCTGGGTGAAGTATTTTTGCTCATCAAAAATATCGTAGTTTGGTAAGAGTCGTTTGGTATAAATTGCTTTTAGCTCCTTACCTGGTTCAACTTGAAAGATGACATTCTTTATTTTTAAAGGCAGACCGCTTTCAGTGAGTTCATACTCCAAACCACCTATTAAAAAGAGAAAGTCACCCTTAAGTTTTTTAGTGAATTGATTGAGATCCTCAAGGTATTTCTGGTAAGAATTGATAAAGGGTTTTTGCAAGCAGAGGTCTTGTAGTGGGTAACCCGTTAAATAGAGTTCGGGGTAAATATGAACTCCAAGCTTTTTATCCTCTGAGGCATTTTGCATATCTTGCTTGAGATCTGAAAAAATCTTTTTAAAATCAGCCACTTGATGGTGAGTTTGGTGGATATGAAACTGCATAATTATCGAACCTTCTGTTGACACAGTGCTAAGCGTGCGTTATTACATTGCAAGTTTATTATAGACCTTAATCTTAAAGTTGAGTAGGACCAAAATGAAGAAAGTATTAGTAATTGGAGCAGGCCTTGCCGGAAGTGAAGCGAGTTATTACCTTGCAAGAAATGGCGTTAAAGTTGTTTTAGTAGAAAATAAAAAAATTAAGAAAAATCCCGCTCAAAAAATTGATACTTTCGCTGAATTAGTTTGTACCAATTCTCTAAAATCAATGAATCCAGCAAGTGGGCATGGACTTTTAAAACAAGAAATGAAGGCACTAGGCTCTTTAGTTTTAAAAGCAGGATATGAAACACAAGTGCCTGCAGGTGATGCTCTCGCGGTAGATCGCGATAAGTTCTCTAGTTATATCACTCAGGCCTTAGAGGCCGA
>CAJXHA010000296.1 GCA_913053615.1 uncultured Bacteriovoracaceae bacterium
AAATATTTAAAGAAGGATTTTTATGCGTTTACTTTTAATCTTCACATTCATTTCATATGGACTCTTTGCTCAATGCTTTAGTTTTAACAAACAAGATGTTGAAGTTAAGTGGGTAGCTTTTAAAACACCATCAAAAGTTGGTGTTCCCGGTTGGTTTAAAGAACTTGGTATTAAAGACTATTATACAGGAAGTAATTATGAGGAAGTTCTTGCTGAACTAAGCTTCTCAATCGATCCAGCTTCTACTTATACAAAGAATACTGATCGCGATGCGAAGATTGTAAAATTCTTCTTTGGAAAAATGGTTAACGATAAAATTACTGGAAAAATCATCAAGGCTACTGATACTGAGATCTTAATAGAATTAAATATTAATGGAGTTAGCAAAGAAGTTCCACTAAGTCTTAAAAAACAAAAGAACAAACTTGTTGCCAGCGGAGTTATGGATGTCTTTGATTTCAAACTACAAGATAGCTTGGCAGGTATAAATAAAGCTTGTGAACAATTACACTTAGGTAAAACTTGGAATGATGTTGAGTTAGAGCTATCAATTAAGTACTCAAAATCATGTAAATAGAAGTGTCTTAAGACGCTTATAAGTCTGTAAATTTTACATAAAACCTCGCTTTAAATTTAATTAAGGTAATATCTCACAACTTAATTATACAGCAGTGAGGTTTTATGAAATCCATCCAATTAATCCTTCTAAGCTCATTACTATGTATTAGTGTTTTTGCACAAATTGATATTCAAATTCGAGAAGACTATCAAGCTGAATGTAATGAGATTAAAGACTTCGTTGAAGCTGATTACAATGTTGCATGTAATATAAATTATCATCATTATAATTCGTCTGCTTATAGAAAGAATTATTCTAAAACTCGTGCTAAGAATGCAGGAAAAGTTCGTATTGGTGGCTTTAATGTACTTCACCCAGGTATGAGTAAAACTCGTTACAAAGATTATCGTAGAGTCGCAGAGCTTATTGATGAGTTTGATGTTATTGGTGTTACTGAATTACTTCCATTAATTGCGGACGATCTAAAAAATAACCAGAGTGTTGTTGAATTTATTAATGAAACTCCAAAAGAGATTGAGGAATTAAAGGCAGAGCTAAATTCTCTTAAAGATGCAAGGCAAACTGCTGCCAACACAAGAAAACAAGAAGAAATTGAAGCAAAAATTGAAAGTTTAGAAAGTGATCTTAAAGATGCTCGTGATGTGTATAGAAAACCAGGTTACTTAAAAATATTAGATGCCCTCCATGAAAGAACAGGGAATAAAGAATGGGCACTTTTATTATCACCACGAGGTGAAGCAGCTAAGAAAACTGATGTTCAAGAACTAGTTGGATATTATTATAGAACCACAGTTGTTAAGCCCAAAGTAAATCAATACTGCCGTGACATTAGAACCTATGGAAGAGGTACTCCATTTGCTTGTATCCCAAATATGGGTAAAGATATGTTAGGCGAGAACAAAAAAGATATGTTTTCAAGAAGGCCTTTTCTAGCAGAGTTTATCTCAGGGGATTTCTCTTTTGTACTACTCGCTTCACACGTTATTTATACCTCACCAACAGATGCTGCCAATATGAAGCGAATTCTCCAACAATCTTTTGGAGTTGATCATTATGATGCTCTAGGAATTGGTGCAAACAAAGGTAACTATGCTCGCTTTGCCGAAGTCAAAGTAACTCTTGATTTCATGGAACAGTTAAGAAAAAGATTTAATCAAAAAGATGTTATTCTTATTGGAGACTTAAACCTTGAGCATAATAATCAGTTCTGGGATACAGTTTTACAAAGTATGCCAGGAGCAAAGTTATATGTTGAGGACTTAACAACCGTATCAACAGCTGAAAAGACAGGTGGTTTTGCAAGTGCATACGATCACTTTATTTTTGATGAAACGGAAACTAGTGAGTGTATCGACCCAAGAAAGCGTAAAGTAGTAGCTAATGTAGTTAATTTTTACGAAGGTAGAGTTGGCGGTAATGTTAGAAGAACATATAACGTACGTACAGATCGTATGAGTGGTGGAAAGTACATAAAGGATACCAGAAAGTATAATCGTGTACTTGGTGTTTATGTTGATCCATTAAAAAATGGTGAAGAAACAATTTTAACGATTGGTAGAAAGAAAATAAAAGTTGATGGCCGCGATGTAAGAGTCGAAGGGATTATCAAAGATGAAGATACTATTGAGAATTATGTTAAGAAGTTTGCTAGTAGAGTTCTTGACTCTCAATTAAAACCATCAAGTTATTACGAATACTTTAAGCAAGTTATCAGTGATCACATGCCAATAACAATGAGTTGTTCAACTAAGTAATCATAAAGAAGTGATTCTCGAGACGAGAATCACTTTCTTATTATAAATTTAAATTAATATTTTAAAAGGTCGCGAACCGCTACTTCAATTTTATCTGCATTTGGTAAACAAGCTGCTTCTAAAATTCTATTAAAACCTACAGGTGTGAATGTTGATCCAACTCTTCTAACTGGAGCATCAAGTTGTTCAAAAGCAATTTCATTAATTTTGGCAACAATTTCACCACCAAAACCACCAAAAACTTTATCTTCGTGTACAACTAATGCTCTATGAGTATTAGCAACAGTTTCATAAATAGCATCTTCATCTAATGGGTTTAGTGAACGAAGATCAAGAACTTCAATCTCGATTCCTTCCTCTGCTAAACGCTCAGCTACATCTAATGAGAAGTGAACAGTATTTCCATAAGTGATAATACTTAAATCACTTCCTCTTCTTCTATATCTTGCTTTTCCAAATGGTACTTCAAAGTCTTCAGGATAAGCACTCATAGCATACTTTGCATTATAGCAAGTCTTTGGCTCTAGATAGAGTGTTGGTCCTTCACTTCTCATTGAAGTTCTTAATAAACCAGCAGCATCGTCAGCAAAAGCCGGATAAACCACACGAATACCAGGGAAAGTTGTTAAAGTTCCCTCAATAGTTTGTGAGTGGTAAAGGCCACCACCAATATATCCACCACTAGCAAGTCTAATTGTTACATTTGGTGCAAAAGCTCCATTACTTCTCCAATAATCATGAGAGCATTCTACTAATTGCTCCATTGCTGGCCAAAAGTAATCAGCAAACTCCGCTCCTTCGACAACGATTCTAATGTCTTTATTAAAACGGCTCATACCATTTGCTGTTCCCACAATATAGTCTTCTGCAATTGGTGCATTAAATACTCTTTCTGGCCCAAACTCTTGTTGCATACCTTTAGAGACATTAAAGATTCCACCTTTTTCACCATTGGCCATATCTTGTCCCCAAATATAAGTATCTGGATTATGTCTAAACTCTGCTTTTAATGTTTCATTAAGAGCTGTAATGAACTTTACTCCCTCACCTTCAACATCGTGTAGACCTTCTGGGTATTTACTTGCTTCATAAGCAGGAGGTAATACAAAATCAAATATAGATTCAGGATCTGGGTGTGGAGCTTTTACTGCGGCTTTATGGGCCTCCATTAACTCTGCTTTACACTCAGCTTCTAAATCTTCTAATTTTTTCTTAGTAAAAATCTTTTCTTTTACAAGCATATCTTTCCACTTTGGTAGTGGATCTTTAGCTTTAGCTTCTTCTCTTTCTTTTTCGTCACGGTACCACTCATGCTTATCAGAGTTTGAGTGATTACCAATTCTCACACAATGAGCATGAACAATAACTGGCTCTTGTTTTTCCATCGCGTGTTTTTTGGCAGCAGTCATTGCATTCATAGAATCAAAAACATCTAAACCATCACAGTGAATAATTTGTAGGTTTTTAAATCCTGTAAAGTTATCTGCAACAAATTCATTAGCTGTTTGCTCATGCTTTGGAACTGAAATCCCATATCCATTATCTTGAAAGACAAAAACAACTGGAAGTTTTTCACGGCTGGCACCATTAATCGCTTCGTAACAATAACCTTCACTCACACTACTCTCACCTTGGCTTGAGATAGCAACACCTTTATGTCCATATTTTTTCATTCC
>CAJXHA010000297.1 GCA_913053615.1 uncultured Bacteriovoracaceae bacterium
TGAGAGAAACGCTTTGATGTCTTGAATATCTTCTCTTAAAAGCTTTTGCCCAAGTTGGTATTCACCCATGATATCAATTGTCTCTTCAAGTGTTCTGATTGAGCCATCATGTAAATAGGGAGCAGTCTTCGCAACATTTCTTAGCCCTGGAACTTTAAATTTATACTTATCACGTTTTTTCTTAGTTATAAGGTAACGTCCAAGATCATCAGTTTTATATTTTTTTACAGAGCCTAATTTTTGAAACATTGTTCCACCAAGATTGTCTCCGATATGACATGAAGTACATCCAATTTTAATGAACTTCTTAAGGCCTCGTCTTTCCTGCTTATTAAGTGCAAAGATATCTCCATTTAAGTAATCATCAAATCGCGATGGAGTCATAAGTGTTTTCTCAAAACTTGCAATGGCAAGACCCATATTCTTAAAGCTCATTTCAAGCTTGGCTGCTTTAAATCGCTTTTCGTAATCATTTGCTTTTAAAATACTAAGAACTTCTTCCTCTGTTTCTAGACCATGCTCAATAGGGTTTAAAATTGGTCCAACTGCTTGTTCCCCAAGATCGGCAGCTCTTCCATCCCAAAACTGTTTGAAGTTTAAGCCTGCATTATACACAGTAGGAGAGTTTCTCTCTCCTCTTTTGGCATTATGCCCAGGAGATGTCTCTTCATTATCGACACCGAATTTATCTAGTTGATGACATGAATTACATGATATCGTTCCACTTTTAGAGAGTTTTTTTTCAAAGTACAACTTCTCACCAAGTTTAATCAAGTTCTCATTCTTATCTAAGTCTATTAATGTGGTGGGAATAGGAGAGAATAGTTGAGTAGCATCTTTTAGTAATGCTTTATCCTTATCTGTAGCGACTTTAGAAGAGCAAGACATAAGTAATAAGGTAATAAGTAAAAATGTAAATCTCATAATAATTCTCCTTAAGCTAATCTTATCATTTTGAAGGGGATTGGATTTGATATTTATCAGTTTTTACCAGTAATTTTAAAAAATTTAATAAAAGGATACAATATGAGTATATAAATTATTAGAGGTTAAAATGCGAAATTTATTTATTATTAGTGTTATCCTATTTCATGCTCTTATATATGTTTTAGGTCAATACAGTTCAATTCTTTATTATTATCTACTCATTATAAGTGTTCCTGTCTCAATTCTAGGCTTTTACGATATCATTCAAACTAAACATATTATTTTAAGAAACTATCCTGTTTTAGGTCATTTTAGATATTTATTAGAATCGATACGACCAGAAATTCAACAATACTTTATTGAAAGGTATGACGATGGAAGACCATTTTCAAGAGAACAAAGAAGTGTTGTGTATCAAAGGGCCAAGCAGGAAAGAGATTCTGTTCCATTTGGAACTCAACATAATCTTTATGAAGCGGGAAGAGAGTGGCTAGAGCATGCAATGAATCCAATGGATGATGATATCATTCATGATCGAGTAGTGATTGGTAATGAACAATGTAAACAACCATATAACGCTTCTATATTTAATATTTCAGCAATGAGTTATGGATCACTTTCTCGTACTGCCATTGAGGCCTTAAATATGGGAGCAAAGCTAGGTGGCTTTTGTCATAATACTGGAGAAGGAGGAGTCTCTCCCTATCACCTAAAGCATGGTGGTGATCTTTGTTGGCAAATAGGTACAGGCTATTTTGGATGTCGTAACTTAGATGGAACTTTTAATGCTGATTTTTTTCAAGAGACTTCCCAGAATCCCAATATAAAAATGATTGAATTAAAATTGTCTCAAGGAGCAAAGCCTGGCCATGGAGGAATGCTACCTGGATCTAAGGTTGATGCAGAAGTGGCCAGTATCCGTAAAGTCGAAATAGGAAAAGACGTTAACTCACCACCATCACATAAGGAATTTAATACACCAATAGGACTCTTAAAATTCTTAGAAAGACTGAGAGACTTAAGTGGAGGCAAGCCAGTTGGGTTTAAGTTATGCTTAGGTAAGAAGGTTGAGTTTATGGCCATTTGTAAGGCCATGTTAGAGACTGGAATTATACCAGACTTTATAACAGTTGATGGTGCCGAGGGAGGGACTGGAGCTGCACCTTTAGAATTTACAAATTACTTAGGTACGCCTTTAAATGATGCCCTTAATTTTATAAATAACACTCTCATTGGTTGTGGACTACGTGATAAAATTCGTATTATTGCGGGAGGGAAAGTTATGGATCCTTTTAGTATGGTGACAAAATTTAGTTTGGGTGCAGATATTTGTAATAGTGCTCGAGGAATGATGTTTGCACTAGGTTGTATTCAAGCCCTGCGCTGTAATTCAAATGATTGTCCTACTGGAGTTGCAACGAATGACCCTAAATTATTTAAACTTTTACATGTTCCTTCTAAAGGGGAAAGAGTATTTAACTTTCATAAAAATACAATTAAAGAATTAAGGCACTTAGTAACTGCTGCAGGCATAAGTGATCTTGGAAAAATTAATAAGAAGTTTATTAAAAGAAGAATTGGACCGGGAGAAATACTTTCGTATCATGTACTTTATCCATCTGCGAAAGCAAATGATTTAATCCAAGGTAGTGGTGCTCCTTTTATGCAAAAGGTTTGGAATATCGCAAAAGCAGAAGTATTCAGCGAGTAATTAATGAATTAATTGCTGTTGAATCTCAACTAGTTTATTCAAGGCCTCAAGCGGAGTCATATTATTCACATCTAGCTCTTCAATAGATTTAATTAGAGGAGAGTTTATATCTTCATATTTTATCTGCGGAAGAGGTGTGAACATATCCAATTGATTTCGATCTTTCTCTTGGCCGAGTAAAGCACTGGTGTCTAAGTCTTGAGTTTCAAGTTGACTTAAAAGTTCTCCACTACGATTTAAGATTTCAGATGGTAAACCAGCTAAGCGGGCAACATGAATACCAAAACTTTGAGCAGCACCCTCTTCAATTAACTTATATAAAAACTGAACTTTTCCATTTGTATTAACAGTCTTTACAGTAAAGTTCTTAGCTCCAGCGAGAGTATCTACCAGCTCAATTAATTCGTGGTAATGTGTTGAGAATAAAGTTAGGGCCTGAGTCTTTTTAACAAAGTACTCTACAAGTGCCCAAGCAATACTTAGTCCGTCATAAGTACTTGTTCCTCTACCAATCTCATCTAAAACTATTAAAGAGTGGCCAGTCGCGTGTCTTAGAATTTCTGCAGTCTCACTCATTTCAACCATAAAAGTTGATTGTCCCTTTATGATATCATCGCTTGCACCAAGTCTTGAAAAGATATAGTCACAAAGTCCAAGTGTCGCACTCTCACATGGAACAAATGAGCCGATTTGTGCCAGTAATTGGATGATTGCGATTTCGCGCATAACAGTTGTTTTTCCGGCCATGTTTGGACCCGTAATAAGTCCAAAGTAATTCTCTTGATCTAGGTGAATATCATGACAAACAAACTGATCTTTAATGGCATCTTTTATTAATGGGTGCCAAGCTTGTTGTATAGAAACAATTTTCTTATCTTTAATAAATGTTGGTTTCGTAAAGTCATTTTGAAATGCACAGTAAGCTAAACTTTGCATTACATCCATGCGTGCAATGGAGTTAGCAAGAGTTAAAATGGGCTTAGCAAGCTCCTTTACCTCAGTAACAAGTGCATCAAAAATTTCTCTTTCTAATTTTAAGAGTTTTTCTTTTGCAACAATTATATCTTTTTCAAAGTTAGCTAATTCATCTGTTTGATAGCGTTCTGAGTTAACTAGAGTTTGTCTTCGATCAAAGTTCTTTGGCACTTTCTTTGTGTGAGACTTAGAGACTTCAATAAAGTATCCCGCCACATTATTATGTTTGATTTTTAAATTAGGGATACCTGTCTCTTCGCGGTATTGAGCTTCAAGAGAAAGAAGATTATCTGTTACATTTACTGTTTTCTTTTTTAGCTGATCTCTTTTCTTATTAGATCCCTCTTTAATTAAATTTCCTTTCTCAAGGTTGGCAC
>CAJXHA010000298.1 GCA_913053615.1 uncultured Bacteriovoracaceae bacterium
TCTTAGTAAGATTAAGAGAGCTTGCGATTCAATCAGCTTCAGACACAGTTGGAGAAACAGAAAGAGGCTACACTGATATGGAATATCAACAATTAAAAAACGAGTTAGAAAGAATTTCTCAAACTACAGTTTTTAATGATGTTCAATTACTTAACGGTGAAGGCGAAAAATTAGATTTCCAAATTGGTGCTAATAATGATGATTTTAAAGACAGAATTACTTACGATACTGGTAAAATCAATGCAGGACTAGACTCTCTAGGACTTTCAGATGAATCAGTATCAACGAAAGAAGGAGCACAAGGTTCTCTAGAAAAAATTGATAACGCAATTAATACGGTATCAGGACAGAGAGCGGAACTTGGGTCACTTCAAAACAGACTATTAACAACTAGCTCTAACTTAGAGACTTCAATTGAGAATATGTCAGCTGCAAACAGCCGTATCAGAGACGTTGATTACGCTGCTGCTACAGCAAAGAACACTCAGACAAATATCATGAAACAAGCTGGTATTTCTGTGTTGTCTCAAGCGAATCAAGTGCCACAACAAGCACTAAGATTAATTGGCTAGTAACCAATCCAACAAAAAGAATAAACGGGAGGAGTCATATGACTCCTCTTTTTTTTATTCTGCAAATTTAGGTGCTAAGAGTAATCCGGTCGCTAAATTGATATTGCCAACATGAACGCTTTCAATTTGCAAAGCATCCATAAAACCTTTCACAAGTACAAGATTAGATAAATCCGTTGCAGCGTACTCTCCACCAATTTCCAAATCAGTTTTACCTAAGTTCTCTGCAATCTTATTATTCACTTGGTCTTTAGTATAATAGCTATTTGTAGAAACATTACTAGCAATACTATAAAAATGAACTCCCCCAATACCAATAATGACAGAGTCCTCTTTAAGGATTTTATCCCTTAATTTTCTCGAAGTTGTGAGAGCTGCTATTGCAAAGGCATCTCTTCTTGCAAGGTTATAATCAGCACTACTCATTGGATTAGGAGTTTGCGTTTCTGTTAAGCTTTTAAATTGAACATTTTCTATAATATGATTTTTAAAGCTTACACTAGCAACTTTTCCATTATAAATTTCTAACTCTTTACTTTCAGTAAGGGTACTCATCTGCATACTTCCGCCACCAATATCCCATACAACTATTTTATCTAAAGGTGCTTCAACTAAATCAGAGGCTGCAGCAAAACCAATTTGTGCCTCTGTTACTTGATCAATAACTTTAATCTTAATACCTGTTTTTTCTTCAATGATTTTCTTTGCGAGTTCACCATTATTTGCAGTTCTAAAGGCTGAAGTTGCAACTCCAATATATAAACTTGGAGAAAAGGCCTGTGCTTCAGTCTTCATACTTAAGAGGGCATCAACTCCTCTATTTAACACATGTTTTTCGATTAAGTTATCTTCTGACTGCTTTAACTCTTCTTTATAAGGTACTTTTGCTTCTTTCTCTAAAAGCATTTCGATAATTTTTTGTTCACACTGATCAACTTTGGCAACTTTCATTTTAGTTGTCCCTGAACCAATATCAAATGCAGCTCTTGTCACAATACACTCACTGTCTTCATAAGCAAATGAATTGCCACTTAGACTTAAACTCAATGTAAATAAAAGAAATAATCCTTTCACTTATGACTCCTTCTGATTACCTATAATTTTAGCTTGAATTCACTTTTTTCTCAGCCAACTTGTAAGACTTATAGGGGTGTTAAAAATTTTTACACTTAATTAATTTCACATAAGAATAATGGACTAATGAATAAATTTAAAGTATTACGCTATACTGCAGGGGTAAAGCGTGGACGATTCTAAAAAAGAAAAAACCAATAAAAATGATCATGCCTTTAAAGAGGAGTTTAATTACTCCCATAATAATCCATATCATGATCGATTAAAGTCATTTGAACACTTTGTTCTCAGAGATAAAGAGGGCGAAGATCTTAAGGGTAATTGGGCCCAAAAAGCATTTAATAATAATCATCCAATAATTGTAGAGGTAGGTACTGGCTATGGTCACTTTATGATGGAGTATACCCAGCAGAACCCTGAGATAAACTTTGTTGGAATAGATCATCGCTTTAAAAGAAGTTTTCACTTAGCTCAAAAACTAAATGCCCTTGAACATCAAAATTTTAAATACTTAAGAGCACGCGGTGAGAGATTAAATTTCTTATTTGCTGAGAATGAAATTGATAAACTCCTCTACTTCTTTCCAGATCCATGGCCAAAAACAAGACACCACAAAAAGAGGCTCTTTCAAGAAAACTTTTTAGACACTGCACATAAAATTTTAAAGTCTGATGGTAAAATCTTTATAAAAACTGATCATGATGAATACTTTGACTGGATGCTAGATAAACTAAGTAATGAGAATCGTTTTGAAATTATCATGAAAACCTTTGATCTGAGAGCAGAAATGCCAGATCACTTCTTAGCAAGTTTCCAAACAAAGTTTGAAAAAATCTTTCTTGAAAAGGGAATAAAAATAAAAGCTATGGTCTTACAGAATAGAAAGAGTTAAAAAAGATTATGGCAAGTATTGATGAAGCAATTGAGATCATTAGAGAGACTCCTATCTCCAGTATCATTGGGTTTTATCATTCTATTTCCAAGAAAGGCCTTAACTTCGAAGCCATCTGTCCCTTTCACTCTGACACAAAGCCTTCATTAAAAATCAATGACGATAAAAAGATTTATAAATGCTTTGCATGTGGAGCTGGTGGAGATGCAATTCGCTTTGTAATGGATTACCAGAATGTAGAATTTGTAGATGCGATCAAAGAAATTGCCTCAAAACTTAGTATCCAAATTGACGAGAAGAAAAAACCAAAAGACCCCAAATTTGAAATGGCACTTAGAGTACTTAAAGCTGCCAATCGTATTTATTATAAATCTGGTCATGAAATGAAAACTCAAGCCTTTACTGAGTTTCTAGAGCGAAGAAAAATAAATTTAGATATCGCCAAAGAATTTGAAATTGGTTTTGCTCCTGGCAATAATGCACTTTTTCATTACCTTCAAAACCTACCGGCCAACGTTGATAAAGAGCTTGCTCTTGAAAGTGCCGTAAAAATTGGAATTGTTCGCAAGAGTCAAAAAGGCCCAAATAGCCACTATGACTTCTTTCGAGACAGAATAACCTTCCCTGTTTGGGATCATTCTGGCTCAATTAGAGGCTTTTCTTGTCGAGCTGTTCGTGAGGACCAAGCCCCCAAATACCTAAATTCAGGGGAATCTTTTATTTTTGATAAAAGAAATATTGTTTATGGATTCAATATTGCAAAAAAGTACATGAGGGAGAGCTCTAAAGCTATCGTTTGTGAGGGTCATATGGACGTAGTAAGTTTACATCAATTTGGATTTCGCTACGCTGTAGGTACTCAGGGTGTTGCACTTTCGGAGAATTGTGCCCGTATTCTCACTAATACTGCTGATAATATCTATCTTGGAATGGACAGTGATGACGCTGGCTTTGAAGCCTCAAAGAGAATCAATGAGATATTTTTAAAACTTGGAACATTTCCTAGGTTTATTAGCTATGCTCCTGAAAAAGATCCAGATGATTTTCTCAAAAAATATGGAAGACTTGAATTACAAGATCGAATAGAGAATGCTCCCATCTTCTTAGATTACCTTATAGTAAAGCTTATAAATGAAAGCCCTAAAGACACTGTGGATCAAAAATTAGACCTCTTAAATGAAGTTTTTAAATTACTCTCTCCCATTGGAGAAGATCTAAGAGCAAAAGAAAAAGCAATTGAGGCCAGCAAGAGCATCGGACTTAGCTCTACGAACGAAGATATCATAAAGGCCTATCAAGACTTTCTAAATAAGAACCCAAAGGCACAAAGCCTTAGTACACCAATTGAAAACAATGATGAACCAGTGCAAGATAGCTTTGCAGATGACTCATTGAAACATGCATATAATCAAACACTTAGCCATGATGCACCAATCAGTAAAACAG
>CAJXHA010000299.1 GCA_913053615.1 uncultured Bacteriovoracaceae bacterium
GAGTATAAATGATCCGCTGGGGATGAGAGATCCTTTTCAACCACCACCGATTAGAAGAGCTAAAACGGAAAATGGACAGTCAACAACACCAAAGAGAAATGGGGTTTATACGAATGTCCCAACTCTTGGAAATGTTCCAATTCAGGAAATTATTATTGTTGGGGTAATTATTGGCCCTGAGAGAAGAGCTTTTGTTAAAAAATCAAATACTGATCCTACAACTTATGTTGTAAGGGAAGGGGATAAGCTTGGTGGAAATAATGCTTCAGTGAGGGCAATTCTACCAGGTGGAATTATATTAGTTGAGAAGGTTACTAATATTTATGGTGAGGAAGAATATTTAGAAACGGTTATTCCTTTATCACAATAAAGTTGATAATATTTAGTTAATACTCATTGGAAGAGGTATATATGAAATGGATTTTAGTTTTAATGACACTTTATTCTGCGGTCTTGTTATCACAAGAAGTAGATCCTTCTAAGCTTCAGGGTATTAATTTTATCCAAGAGGGTGAAGTTTCCAAACTTATTATTGACCTTGATAAGAGAACTTTTGCTGAAAGAACTCATATTAAAGAAGATAAACAAATTATTCTCGATCTTAAAAATGTACAAGCTGCTGAAAAACTTCTTAGAGGTATCGATACTTCAGAGTTCTCAGGTAGTGCCGTTTATGTTTCACCATATAAAAAACCAGGTTCTAAAAATGACTTAAGACTGGCAATTCAATTAAGAGAAAATGTTAGATCAATTTTAGAGCAAAAAAATAATAGAATTATCTTAAGTATTGAGAACCGCTTTGGTGTATTTTCTAAGACAAAGCTAAAGAAAGCTGACTCGTCAGAAATTACTGCAGCTGCTGAAAATGAAGATGTAAAAGTTAATATTCCAAAATCAAATAGTATTGAAGATATCCTTGAAAACTTAACTCAATCTGGGGTTAAGAAATATGTTGGTAAAAAGATTTCTATCAATGTTAATCAAGTTCCATATCAAGAAATTTTAAAAATGATCTCAGATACATCTGGGTTTAACATCATTATTGATGATGCCGTTAATGGATTACCTCCTTTAACAATTTCACTTACTAATATTCCTTGGGATCAGGCTTTAGATACAATTCTTAGTTTAGGAGAGTTGGTCGCATTTAAAACAGCTAATATTTTAACAATTAAAACTGCACAACAAGCTAGAGATGAAAGACAAAGAGAGCTTGAAAGTCAAAATGCCAATCGATCTCAAGAGCCTTTAGTAACTAAGATTTTTCCTATTAGTTTTTCGACACCTGATAGTCTTGTCACAATCTTAAATGATTACCTTACTCCAGATAGAGGGGCGATTCAAATTGATACAAGAACGAATAATATCATAGTAAAAGATACGATTGAGGTTATTGAGAGAATGAAGAAAATTATACAAACTCTTGATACAGAAACACCGCAAGTTCTTGTTGAGGCAAAAATTATTGAAGCAAGTGAAAACTATAGTTTTAGAGCGGGGCTTGGACAAGGTGGTTTAAGATTTTCTTACGATCCATTATCTGAAGATGTTGGTTCAGACCAAGGAAGTTTTTCTTTTAGTTCTGCAACGAACTCTAATAATCCAACTTTTATGGGTGCTTCAATCAGTGTATTTAAGCGATTAACAGATTTATCTTTTAACTTAGAGCTTATGGAGTCGGAACAAAAAGGTAGAATTATTTCTTCTCCAAAAATTATTACTCAGAATAATCAAGTAGCAACATTAACTAGTTCAGAGTCTAGAAATATACGATTAGTTAACTTGGTACAAGGTGCAGGTCAAACAGATCAAATCCAATCTTTTAATGCATCTTTATCTTTAACCGTGACTCCAAGAGTAACTAATGATGGTTCTATTTCAATGAATATTAACGTAGCTAAGGATGGATTTCTTCCTGCTACTACACCAGATGCTCCACCTAATACAACATCGAAACAAATTCAAACTAATGTATTAGTGGACAATGGAGCAACAATTGTTATTGGTGGACTTTATCAAACGGACACAAATGAGATTGAGGCGGGGATTCCATTCTTAAAAGACCTTCCACTTGTTGGATGGTTATTTAGAAATGCATATTCCCCGAATAGAACAAGAAGTGAACTTATTGTTTTTATCACACCACGAATTGTAAACCAGGAAGAGGCAGGATTAGTTAATCGAGAAAGTGGCGTAGATATCTAGAATATGGCGAAGAAATATAAAAATTCATCTCTACTTGCAAAGTACAGTTTGCAGTATAAGAGAAAACCAAGATCAAGGGTTTTTGCACCATTAGCGGAGACCTATAGAAAACTTGGTATGTATGATAATGCTTTTAAAGTTTTAAAAGAGGGTATCCGTCATAATCCTTCTTATGTACTAGGTTACATTGTTTTGGCAAATTGCTATTTTGATAAACAAAACTATGAGCTTGCATATAATACATTAAGACCATTTGTTGAAGATAATCTTGAAAACCTAACACTACAAAAACTCTTTGCACAAACTTGTATAAACCTTGGATACTTAGAAGAAGCCTTGCAAACATTTAAGTACTTATTGCTTTTAAACCCAAGAGATGAATATGTAGCTGAACAGGTAAAGCTTCTTGAAGATGATCTCCTTATTAGTGATGACGTAGAAGATTATGTAAGAGAGGAAGTAAAAAGAGAGTCTTTTGAGGATACTGAAGATCAGTGGGTACAAGTTGATTTTAATCGTAGAAGTACGGATACTGATAACGACATTATTGATTCTTGGTCAATGGAAAATCAAAGTGATCCATTAAATAAGTTTAAAAGTGATGTTTCAAAAAATAACTTAGAAGTTAAAGATAATAGTTTAGATGATGAATACTTCCATGAAGACTATGATAATGATGAAGATGACTTCTCAATTGAGTCAGATCCGATAATTACTCACACTTTAGTAGAGCTTTACTGTAAACAGGGGCATTATCAAAAAGCTATTGAGATTCTTGAGTCAATATTAGAGCTCCACCCAAAAGATCAAGCTACTAAAAAGAAATTAAAAGAGCTCAAAGAGCTAGATGAGAAGGTCAGATCGCATAACTTTGTTGGGGCAGAAAGCCAAGAAACAGATAAGGAAAGTGATTCAGAAGAAGAAAAGCTTTTGAATTTAGTTGAAAATAATAAAAAAGAACTTGAGAAGCAATCCCTAAAAATGTTAGAGAATAAACTAAATATTTTTATGGAAAAAATTAAAAGAGTAGCAAAAGAAAAAAGACAAAGTTTCTCATGAAAAAGTTCAAAATTATAAATGGTCCAAACCTCAACCTATTAGGGAAGAGGGAAGCAGTTTATGGAAGTCGCACTCTAGAAGACATCCAAAACTTAACTAAAGCAAAACTCCAAGACAAAAATATCTCAATGGATTGGTTCCAATCTAATATTGAAGGTGAAATTGTTGATGAGATTCAATCTCTTGTGGATTCAGATTATGATGGATTAGTAATTAATCCTGCTGCATATTCCCATACTTCTGTTGCTATTCATGATGCGTTAAAACTCTTAAATATACCAATTGTGGAAGTTCACTTAACTAATGTTTATTCTAGAGAAGAGTTTCGGAGTCAAATGTTGACTGCTAAAGCAGCATCTAAGATAATGTGTGGGCTTAAAGAACATGCATACTATTTAGGAATTATAAGTCTTTTAGAAGAAGAGGAATAAATGAAATATCAAACTACAGATTTTAGAAATGGTTTAAAAATTGAAATTGAAGGTAAACCATTTATTGTTGTAAATTTTGCTCACGTAAATCCTGGTAAAGGTTCAGCGTTTGTTAGAGCAAAAATTAAAAACTTAGAAACAGGGCAGGTTCTTGAAAGAACTTTTAAGGCCGGAGTTGATACTGTAGATGTTCCGAATATGGATGATAGAGAGATGGAGTATACTTACGGTGATATGGATGGATATAATTTCATGGATAC
>CAJXHA010000300.1 GCA_913053615.1 uncultured Bacteriovoracaceae bacterium
TTTTGTAATAAGGCAAAACTAGAAACACGAGCTTATAATTGGCTTAGTGGTAGTGCAGATAATGATGGTATTCAATATAATGGCACTCAAAATGATGATTCTTTTCCAAAGTTTGTTTCACAAACTATTGATTGGAGAGATGCATACTGTGCTTTAGATGATCGAGACAAGAATGATCTCTTACTAAGTAATGATGCTGGTTCTTTTGTATGTAATGAAACGCTTTTTAATATGAATGCAAAGTATTCTGAATTTAACATGGGCTTTATCCACGTTCCACAAGCAAGCTGTGGTTGGAGAGGTAATAGAAAAAGAGCGACAGCACAAAGAGTTGTCACCAATATACTAAGAAACTTATTACAGTCCCAAGCGATAGATAAATTTAGCTTTCCTACTAATAAAAATGAGGCAAAAGAACTTTATAATAATGCCACAAATGCCTGTGACAAGGATTTCTTTAGACGTTTAAAGTCTAGCTTCTAATCACCAAGAAATTTCTTTTTTATCTCTAAAGAACTTTCCACTAGGGATATCTTTTTCAGTAGCTAGCCAAATGGTTGTTTCAACACCTTCTTCAACACTACGAGTGGCTCCCTCTCCTCCCATATCTGTTTTTACCCAGCCAGGACATACTGAATTAACTTTTATTCCATCTGCTAAATGTTCATGAGAAAGCATAACTGTAAGAGCATTCAAAGCGACCTTACTCATTCTATAACCAGGGAAGTGTCCTCCCATTTCACTTAACTGCCCCATCCCAGAAGAAATATTTATAATACGTCCTCCTCCGGTTTCAATCATATAGGGCACTAATGCTTGATATAATTTTAACGGCCCCATGGTATTCACTTCAATACTCTTTAGAATAATTATTGGATCGACTTCTAAGACTGAATGTTTTTCACTTCTAGGTTCTAGGAAAACTCCGGCATTTGCGACAATAACATCAAGACC
Source organism: uncultured Bacteriovoracaceae bacterium (assembly GCA_913053615.1). Classification (GTDB taxonomy): domain Bacteria; phylum Bdellovibrionota; class Bacteriovoracia; order Bacteriovoracales; family Bacteriovoracaceae; genus UBA845. The sequence goes on from CAJXHA010000300.1 coordinate 955, forward strand.
TAAATTACGTTTCTTTATAATATCTTGTGCACCTTTAATGTCTGAGTTCTTTGTGACATCTAACTTTATACATTGAGCGTGATCACTATCGGTTGCTAATTTTTTAATTAGTTCGTCACCTTTTTCAATATCTCTTATCCCTAGATAAACAAAAAATCCTTTTTGAATTAATTGTTTTGCAGTTTCAAAACCTAGTCCTCTATTTGCCCCAGTAACAAGTGCTGTTTGCATAGGAATCTCCCTTTTAAGTCGCCTCCATAAAGTGTAACATAAACAATTTTACTAAGCTTATGAATTGTTTAGGCTTAGCATTAATGGGCTCAAAGGGCTGACTCAGAAAGTCATTTAGTTCAAATTAAATTGCCAATTTCCGAGCTTCTAGGTAGCCTTTAGCCAATTCAAAAAAATTCAAGGAGCATACATGAAAGAATTGGCACACAAGTATGGAATTAACTCTGAAACAACTTTTTATTACAATAGACCAAAAGGTTTTTACATTCAGAGTGCAATCAAAATGGGTTACGGAAAACTATCAAAAGATGGTGCCTTAATCGTTGAGACAGGTAAGCATACAGGACGTTCTGCAAACGATCGTTATATTGTTAAAAGTGCAAAAACGGAAAACACAATTTGGTGGGAAAATAATTTAAACCCAATGAGCTCTGATACTTTCCAAGAGCTACAAAAAGATATTGTTAATTATTTAAATGAACATAAAAAATTATTTGTAACAGAGAGAAGTGTAGGAGCAAGTCCGGTTCACAATATCTCTGCATTACTTTTTACTACACATCCTCAACACGCTCTTTTCTCAACTCACCTTTTTAGAGATAAAGTGAGAGAGTTCAAAGAAGGTGACTTTACTATTTTACACGCTCCAGAATTTAAAGCTGATAAAGATAAGTATGGAACTAAGAGTGAAACAATTGTTGCAACTTGTTTTGAGACAAATACAACTATTATTTGTGGAACTCTTTATGCGGGAGAAATTAAGAAATCAATGTTCTCTGTCATGAACTATCGATTACCTGAAACTGGAATTCTTCCAATGCATGCAGGTGCGAGTCACCTCCCAAGTGGAGAAACCTCAGTATTCTTTGGTCTAAGTGGTACAGGTAAAACAACACTTTCAACTGATCAAGGTGTTCTTCTTATCGGAGACGATGAGCACGGATTAAGTGATGAAGGTGTCTTTAACTTTGAGGGTGGATGTTACGCAAAAACTTATAAATTAAGTGCTGAAACTGAACCAGGAATTTGGGATGCAACTAATCGCTTTGGTGCTATGATTGAAAATGTAACTTTTGATGATACGACAGGTACAGTTGATTTCTTTGATAAATCTCTAACAGAAAATGGTCGTTCATCTTATCCACTAGACTTTATTGAAGATCTAGAGCCAAGCTCGCAAGGAAAAACACCTAGTCATATCTTCTTTTTAACAGCAGATGCATTTGGAGTGCTTCCTCCAGTGAGTAAACTAACTAAAGAACAAGCAATGTTCTACTTTGTACTTGGCTATACTGCAAAACTTGCTGGAACAGAAATTGGGGTAAAAGAGCCGCAAGCAACTTTCTCTCCATGTTTTGGTGCTCCATTCATGCTTAGACACCCAAGCGTATATGCAAAACTACTGGGTGAATACCTAGATAAAGAAGGAATTAAAGTTTGGCTTGTAAACACTGGCTGGACTGGTGGTCCTTATGGTGAGGGAGATCGTTTTCCATTAAAGATTACAAGACAAATTATTCGTTCAATTCAAGCTAATAATGTAAATGATGTTCCAACTGAACAAGATCCAATCTTTGGATTTAATATACCGATGGAAATCAAAGGTGTTGAAGGAAAAATGCTTCAACCACAAAAGACATGGAAAGATGAGTCTGCTTACACGCCTAAGGCACAGGAGCTAGCGAAGTCTTTTCATGCTCAAATGAAAAACTTTGGTGATTTCTATACTGATAATATTAAAGGTGCACCAACTTTTAATTAATGAATCTACTAAAACTAATAAGGCCCTTAATTGGGCCTCTTCTTTTTTTTATTATCCTCTTACTGCCACTTGAGCTAGAAAGTTCGGCTCATCGTTTTTTGGGTATTTTTACCATGACGGTCTACCTATGGTTAGAAGGTAAAGTCCCTCTTTTTGTGACAGGCCTACTTGGGGTAAGCTTAAGTGTGTTAATGGGAGTTGAAAATGCAAGCACTGCTTTGGCCTCTTTTGCAAATCCAATTATCTTTTTATTTCTAGCTGGCTTTCTCTATGCAAAGGCCATGGAAAATATTGGTCTTGATAGAAGACTATCTTTAACCATTCTCTCAATGCCAAGTATTAGAAAGAGTTTTAATCGCCTTATCTTAGTTCTATTCTTTCTAACAGCTTTCTTATCCATGTGGGTTTCTAATACTGCTACAACTGCAATGATGTTACCTATTGTCCTTGGTATTTTAAGCTCTCTTGGAATTAAAGATCAGCGAACAAAAGTTGCAATGCTCTTAGGAGTGGCCTATAGTGCAAGTATTGGTGGACTGGGAAGTCCTGTTGGTTCACCTCCGAATATCATTGCAATTGGACTATTAAGAGAGTTAAAGGGAATTGAAATCGCTTTTTATCAGTGGTTAATTTATGGAATCCCTTTTGTTATCATTTTTATCTTTATTCTATTTTATTTTATTAAGCATATGCTGGATGTGGATGCAAAGGTTGATAAGGATTTTATTCAAACTGAGTTAAATAAATTAGGAAAAGTTAAATTCAAAGAACAAGTATTGGTACTACTTTTCACACTCCTTGTTGCTGCTTGGTTCTTACCTGGTATCTTACATGCCGTCTTTAATAATGATTTTACAGGCTCGATTAAGTCCACCTTTAATACCGGTATCGTTGGTGCTTTCTTTGCTTGTCTCCTTTTTATCATTCCATTTAAGAATGATACCACCATACTAGATGCTCATGATTTTAAGAGTATTGATTG
>CAJXHA010000301.1 GCA_913053615.1 uncultured Bacteriovoracaceae bacterium
TTCTTACTCCGAAGAGTAAAAATCTTATTCATTATTCAATTGTCAAAGAGCAAAAGAGCTAGATATATGACAAACTTTTTTTAGAAATTTGTTAGATAGTTATTAGCTCAAGTGAGACAGCATATTATTCATTTCATTATCCGCCGTCAATCTTTTTTTTGTATTATTTTCACTTTTTTTTATTTTTTTTTACAAAGCCCAAAATCAAGTTGTAAAAAGGCTTTCTGTCCACAATTTAAAAAATAGCAATTATGACTTTAAAGGGTATCCAGCCCCTTCTAAACTAGAGATTACCTTGTTCTCACTAGCCTTTAAGAACTCCCCATCCAAAGTTTTATTTGGGTCTTGAAAAGTTGCTTGGATAGTAACAGCGTAGTGATCTGAATCAAGATCAAAGACATCCATTACTTTTACATCAGTCATTTCTTTAATTTTTATCTTACGAGCAACCTCAATAACGTTTGCTAGTTCAGTATTTTTCTTTACTAAAACTGTGCAATCAAAAGTTGAAGCTGGAAACTTCGGAATAGGTGTATAACTACTCTTGGCCTTAATCTCTCTTTGCATAAGATCAGTTATATCTATAATTGCAAAAGAAAAATGTCCTTTTGTTTTAAAGTTTTTTAGAACTAAAGGGTGTGCACTAGCAACAATACCTTTAAACTTCCCCATGATACGTAAATGAGTTTTCTCATGCGGATGTAATCCACTCCAGTCCTGATCAAGGACTTCATTTTTAAACTTTCCTAATTCATTGGCAAAGTTAAAGTTAATACCACAGTAGTTTAAAAGATCCTCAACAGTGTTAACAAGTTCTAAGATAGGACTTTTAGACTTATTATAAAAACCAATTAAAACTTGATGTTGTTCTTTAGAAAAATTCTTATCATCACTTAAATAACTTCTTCCGATTTCAAAGAATTTAAATGAAGAAAATTGTTTAGCATTTACCCCAACAGTTTGAAGTGCATGAGGAACGAGACTTGGACGCATACGATCTGCATCTTTTGATAAAGCATTTACTAAAACGAGATCTTCATTCTTATTATCCCATAAGGCCTTATCTAAAAGCTTCTCTCCTATCAATGGATAAGTCATGACTTCTAAGGACTGTGCATTTAAAGTCATAAAGTCTTGTATCTTACGAGTTAAAGTCTTACCTGCATCAAGTCTCGTGGCTTGAATATCAGTGAGAGGACTTACTGGAACAATATTATCATAACCAATCACACGACCAACTTCTTCAATAAGGTCCGCTTCATACTCAATATCTTTGGTTGTTCTATATGTTGGAATAGTTACTTTTAAATCACCACTGTCTTTTTGTTTGGCATCAACTGTAAAATCAAGAGCTTCAAAAATTGATTTAATTTTTTCATCACTCACTTCATGCCCTAGTACTTTTCTAATTCTTTCATAGCTAGTTGCAATGGTAAGAGTTTCTATTTTTGACAGATCAGTTCCATCATACTCAGGTTTTCCAATCACCTTCGCATTAGGACATAGTTCTAAAACAAGATCAAGCGTGCGAAGTAAAGTGCGGTAACACTGTAAAGAGTCTAATGATTTTTCATAGCGAGCAGAGCTATCAGTACGAAGACCAAGGCGTGTAGAAGTCATACGTACTTCTTCAGCTTTCCAATTGGCCACCTCGATAAAAATATTCTTTGTACTCTCATCGACACCAGAATTATGGCCTCCCATAATACCTGCTAGCACGAGTGGCTTTTCGCTATCACAAATAACAGTATCACTTGCAAGTAGATCTCTTTTAATTTCATCAAGAGTTTCAAAGCTATCTTCTTTTCCAACTCTTTTTATATGAATCGTATTATCTTTAATTTTATCACGATCAAAAATATGTAATGGCATACCAAGTTCCATCATTACATAATTTGAGATATCAACAATATTACTTATTGGTCGAAGACCTACGGCCTCTAATCTTCTCTTAAGCCATTCTGGGCTTTCTGAGACAGTCACACCATCAAGGCTTAAGCCCCAATAAGCAAGACAACTAGAATCACTTTCCACCTTAGGAGTTATTGGACTTTTATCTTTAGTGAACTTTGCTTCTAACTTAGCTTTCCAATCATTATTAAAAGCATCTTTAAGCGGAACTTCATAGGCTGCAGCAAACTCACGAGCTAACCCATAATGTCCCCAAAGATCAGGCCTATGAGTAAGAGATTTATTATCAACATCTATGATGGTGTCTTGTTTCATTTCAAGATACTCAAGCATAGACTGTCCATTGGTTGCTTTAGGATCTAATTCCATCAAACCACTGGCCTCCTCACCAATATTTAATTCAACTTCAGAACAAAGCATTCCATCAGATAAAATACCACGAATTTTCTTAGGCTCTAATGTTAAACCATTGGGAAGTGTGGTTCCAAGTGGAGCATAAGGAACTTTAAGTCCTTCGCGAACATTAGGGGCACCACAAACAACTTCTTTTGTTTCCTTGCCTCCGAAATCAAATGTTACAAGGTTCAGCTTATCAGCTTCTGGGTGAGAGCGAAGACTTTTTATTTCAGCAACCTTAATCATTGCTAGGTGATCATTTAGCTTTTTTACATCTTCAACCTCTGCAGTTGTCATTGTAAAAGTATTTGCTAAATCATCAGCATCGATCTCTGGTAGTTTTACAAATTCATTTATCCAATCAAGTGAAATTAACACAGTTATATCCTTTAAAATTTAGCAAATTGTTTATTAAAACGAAGGTCCCCTGAATGAAGGTGACGAATATCTTCGATTGCATAGCGAACCATAACGAGACGATCTAGGCCCAGACCAAATGCAAAACCATTGTACTCATCAGGATCAATTCCGCCTGCCCTTAAAACATTAGGGTGAACCATTCCACATGGAAGAAGTTCAAGCCAACCGCTATGTTTTGATTCACCAGGGCCTGGTTTCTTCCAACGAATATCCAACTCAAAACCTGGCTCTACGAATGGGAAAAAGCCTGGACGTAACCTAACTTCCATATCTTTTTTAAAGATCTCTTTTAAAAGAGTCTTCATAAAATAAATTAAATTTCCAACAGTAATATCTTTACCAACCATCATTCCTTCTAATTGGTGAAAACACATTTCATGAGTGGTATCTGTTCTTTCACAACGAAAAACCTTTCCAGGCCCCACAAACTTAAAAGGTGGTTTTCTCGATTCCATCCCACGTACTTGAATTGTAGAAGTATGAGTACGCAGAAGGTGCTTCATATCTTTAAACCAAAAAGTATCTTGCATATCACGAGCAGGATGAGTTTCAGGAATATTTAGAGCACCAAAATTGTGCCAATCATCTTCAATATGTGGTCCATCTAAAACATCAAAGCCCATTGAAGTAAAAATATCTTCCACTTCTCTTTGAATCTGATGTACAGGATGCTCTCCTCCAGCAACTAAGCCACGCTCAAGCATAGAGTTTCTAAGACTGAAATCGATCTTATTCTTAGCTAGCTTTTCATTAATCTCAATTAATTCAATCTCTTGTAATTTCTTTTGAGTTAATTTTTCAATTTCTGACTTAACTTGATTCGACTTAGGGCCAATGGCCTTTCTCTCTTCAGGGGTAGCATCTTTTAGAGACTTGAGAATCTCAGATAAAGATCCCTTTTTTCCAATAACTTCTGATTTTAGATTTAAAACATCAGCTTGTTTGGACACAGAATTAATATCAGTTTTGAATTTTTCATACAGTGCGTCTATTTTATCTAGCATAAATTTCCTTTGAAACGTGCCAAAGGCTATCAAAGCTTGTGAAAATAGACAATATTAGACAAAAAAAAAGACCCACGGAGTGGGCCTTAAATTAAAAACAGCATCGCTGTTGAAGATTAAAAGTAAATGTTTAAATGTGTCAAAAATGGAATGCCTAATTTATGGCCCCAATTATATCCTCCCAAAAAAGTA
>CAJXHA010000302.1 GCA_913053615.1 uncultured Bacteriovoracaceae bacterium
TCTGTGGTATTGCGACTTTATATGCCACCTTTATGATTGGAAAAAGTTTAATTGATGAAAAAGTTAAGGCCATTAAAAACCTTGAGTCCCTTACGGGTCAACTAAAGTTAATGACTTCAAAGTATGAAAAGCTTATTGAAGTTGCCATCCATGACATTGCCAGTCCCATGACAGTAATAAATTTAAAACTACGTCAACATAAAGATAAAATGCCAGAGACTCTCCATGAGAGTTTGCATAAACAAGTTGATAAATTAATGGGTCTAATTCACGACACACGCTTATACTATAATATGGATAAGAAGAATGTGACTCTTTTAAAAGAAAAGATTTGTATTAATGATGTAGTAAAAGACTGCTTAGCCGTATTCGCAGGACATATTGAAGTAAAGAAACTCGATATAAAGCTTGAACTCTTATCCAATAGTTATATCTATGCCAATAATAGTTTTTTAAAATCCAGTGTCATTAGTAATTTCTTATCTAATGCCATTAAATTTAGCGATGAGAAAAGTCATATTGATATTGCAACTTCAGAAGATGCTAATTCAGTTATTTTAAAAATCTCAAACTTTGGTCGTGGTTTATCTGAAGAACAAATTGATAAAATTTTGGCAGGAGATAAAAAAGAAACGACCTTAGGAACTAAAGGTGAAGTTGGTCAAGGCCTCGGACTTGGTATCGCCCTACACTTTATCAATGAATTTGAAGGACATCTTGAGTGTGAGTCAAAAGATAATCAATACACCACTTTTATTATAAAGTTTCCTAAGCTCAAACACAATTTTGATATAAAACCAATAGAGATAAAAGAATCCACAAGCGAAGCATAAATATGAATACTGAAAAAATTGAAATCATCTTCTCTACTCCTAAAAAATTTGCTTTCAGCTCTTTTCTACTTAGAACCAAGCTTTTTGGAATGGGAACCCCCTTTAGTCATACCTGCCTAAAAATAACTTCTAAAACATATAAGAGAACTCTGATCTATGAAGCTGGTGGAAACGGTATTCATGCCACTGAGTTTAATAACTGGGAAAAAAAGAATAAATCAATATACGCCCATGACTTCTTAGTTAGCTTAGAAAGAAAGAGAGAGATTATTGGCTATTGTATTGACCACTTAGGTATAAAATACGGTTGGTGGACTATTATCTTTTTATGGCTAAGAGACAAATGGGACTTTATTATTAATAGAGGTATTGATGGAACCAAGACTCTTATCTGCTCTGAGTTCGCCTACTTAATGCTAAAAGATGAAGTGGACCAACTCTATAGTGAAAAGAATCGTGAGCTGCCAAAGAGCATCGATGAAATGCATCCTCGTGAATTATATACAGCTTTAAAAGAAATTATTGCATAAAAAAAGGGCCCATTCGGGCCCTTATAATTTACTTTTTAAGTGTTGTGAGCTTTTTCAGCTCTTGTTTATCGATCGATCTTTCAATCGCTTTTGGAGTTTTTAATCCGTGGTGATGACCATCATGATTATGACCGCCGTGACCACCGTGACTTCCATGACTAGCTTTCATTGCAATATGTGGAGCAATGATAAGAGAAACAATAGAAGTTAATTTAATTAAAATATTCATTGATGGACCTGAAGTGTCTTTGAATGGATCACCTACAGTATCACCAGTAACTGAAGCCTTGTGAGCCTCACTACCCTTGTATTCCATCTTACCGTTAATTTCAACGCCTTTTTCAAAAGACTTCTTAGCATTATCCCAAGCACCACCAGCATTATTCTGGAACATACCCATAAGTACACCAGAAACTGTAATACCTGCTAAACATCCACCAAGAACCTCTGGACCAAATGCAAATCCAATAACAACTGGAGTTACGATTGCGATTGCACCAGGTAAAATCATTTCGCGAATACTAGCTTGAGTAGAGATAGCAACACACTTATCATATTCAGGCTTAGCTTTATGCTCCATGATTCCAGGAATTTCTTTAAATTGTCTTCTTACCTCTTTAACCATTTCCATCGCTGCACGACCAACGGCTGCAATAGCTAATGAAGAGAAGATAAAAGGAATCATACCACCAACGAATAGACCTGCTAAAACGTCAGCTTTATAAATATCGATTGAATCAATTCCTGCCATACCAACAAATGCAGCAAATAATGCAAGTGCAGTTAATGCAGCTGAAGCGATTGCGAAACCTTTTCCAGTTGCAGCAGTTGTATTTCCAACAGCATCTAAAATATCAGTTCTTCCACGAACTTCTTCAGGAAGACCACTCATCTCAGCAATCCCACCAGCATTATCAGCAATTGGACCGAAAGCATCGATTGCAAGTTGCATAGCAGTTGTAGCCATCATACCACTTGCAGCAATTGCTACACCGTATAGACCAGCAAAGTAGTGAGATAAAAAGATACCTGCAGCAAGAACTAAAATAGGAAGTACAGTTGACTCCATCCCTACTGATAGACCACCGATAATATTTGTCGCGTGACCAGTATCTGATTGAGTAACGATTGAGCTAACTGGTTTTTTCCCCATAGCTGTATAGTACTCAGTAATAATACTCATCAGGGCACCAACAATTGAACCAACAACTATCGCCCAAAATACACCCATACGAGTGAATTCATATCCACGTAATCTTAAATCTTCAGGAAGCATCCAAGTAACTAAGAAATAAGATGCAATTACTGTTAAAATAATAGAAGTCCAGTTCCCAACGTTTAATGCTTTTTGAACGTCTCCACTGTCATCTTTAATTTTAACCATAGCACAACCAATGATTGAGAAGATAATTCCAAGACCAGCAATTACCATTGGTAAAAGAATTGGTGAAAGACCATCAAAGTTATCACTAACTGAAATTTCTCTACCAAGAACCATAGTCGCTAAAATAGTTGCAACGTATGATCCGAATAAGTCAGCTCCCATACCAGCAACATCACCTACGTTATCACCAACGTTATCAGCGATCGTTGCAGGGTTTCTAACGTCGTCCTCTGGAATACCAGCTTCAACTTTACCAACAAGGTCCGCACCAACATCAGCAGCTTTAGTATAAATACCACCACCAACTCTTGCGAATAGTGCAATTGACTCAGCTCCTAGAGAGAAACCTGCAAGAACTTCAATCGCTCTTTCCATTTCAATTCCATTAACCGAACCACCTTGAGAAACTACATAGTAGTTATAAAAGACAATAAATAATGAACCAAGCCCAAGAACCGCAAGACCTGCAACACCAAGTCCCATTACTGTACCACCAGTAAAAGATACTTTAAGAGCTGTTTTAAGATCTGTTCTTGCTGCTTGAGTTGTTCTCACATTTGATTTAGTCGCGATGTTCATTCCAAGGTATCCAGCAAATGCTGAAAAGAATGCACCGATTACAAATGAAACAGCAATAAGCCAGTCACTTGATGGAACAAGAGTTCCAGACCATCCTAAAAGAATTGCAGTGATTACTGCAAAATAACCAAGAACTTTCCACTCTGCTTTTAAAAATGCCATTGCACCTTCAGCAATATAAGTAGCAAGTTCTACCATGTTTTCATCACCAGTAGGTTGTTTAGTAACCCATGCTGATTTAACTGCCATAACTAGAAGACCTAATACTCCTAGAGCCGGCACCAAATAAATTACGTACGCTTCCATTAAAACCACCCTAACGTTTAGTTTAATTGATTAATAAATGTAGTTAAACACTCGGAAATATTACTTTTTGTGTCATTTGATGTCAAAGGAAACTTAAGTACTTAGTCACTTTATTTTGACCCACCTCGTCTAGCTTATGAGTATTTACTTATGGTGCAATAAGCAAGATCTTAAGGAGCTCTAAAATGAAACATTTAATCTTTTTGTCTTTTTTAATCATCACCAATGCTAGTGCATCTTTTGGGGATTACTCTCCAAGAAAAG
>CAJXHA010000303.1 GCA_913053615.1 uncultured Bacteriovoracaceae bacterium
TCTGAAAACTTCAAAAAATTAGCTCGTGAATTCATTGGAATACCATTTAGAAAGTTTTCTTTATTAGCTTTTATAAGGTTATTATTATTTTTGAAAAAGAATGAAATTAACATAATACACTCCCATGGTAGAGGAGCTGGACTTTATTCACGTCTTTTAAAGTTATTTGGATACAAAGTGATTCATACTTTTCATGGTGTTCATATCGGGGAAGGGGTTATTGGTAAAATTAAACTTTTAGTTGATAAACTTCTTGTTGTGATGACAGATAATTTTATATGCGTATCTAGTGGAGAGCTTGATGAAGCTATTAAGCATAAAGTAACTCGTAAGAAAGATACTATTGTCATACCAAATGGAGTTGAAATCTTTCCATATGCTGAAAAAGTGAATAATGATCCTCTTGTAGTTGGAACTCTTAGTCGATTAAATCATCAAAAGGGGATTGATATTCTTATAAGCTATATTGCAAAAGTCGTAAAAGAAATTGATATTCCATTTGTTGTAAAAATTGCTGGAGATGGAGAAGAAAAGTTAGCCATTGAATCTAATATAAAAAGTAAAAATTTAAGTAAGTATATTGATTTAATTGGGGCTACTAGTGAGCCACAAAAATTCTTAGATGAAATAGATATTTACATTAGTTTTGCTAGGTTCGAAGGTATGCCATTATCAGTTTTGGAGGCTGTTAGTAAATCTTTACCTTGTATACTTTCTGATGTTGTGGGTAATAATGATATCATAAAGGATAATTCAATAGGTTACCTCTTTAACTTAAGTGATTATGAAAGCTTTAAGTGTGAGTTTTTGAATATTATGAAAAGCAAATCCGAGAGAGATGAAAAATCAAGATTAGCTCATAAATACTTACAGGATAATTTCTCAATCGAAAATATGATAAAAGAGACACTGAAGGTTTATAAATGAAGATTTTGTATGTCATAGACCAAAATATTGAAAGTGGTAAAACTTCTGGGATTATTCATAAGATTAAAAACAAAATTGAAATTTGGTCTCAAGAAGGTGTTACTGTTGAAATTATGTCTCTTTATTCTTTTAAGCTGTATGATTCGAACTTAAAATTAATAGATGATTCTAAAAGTTATAACCTTAAAAGACATGGTCGTTACTTCACTCTTGCAAGAATGCTTTATTCGACCTTTCTTTTATATAATTTCTTAAAAAATAATAATTATGACCTGATGTATATTCGGCAAAGACCGTATATGCCCTTTACGCAAAGATGTTTTAAATTAATTAAAACGGTTATAGAAATTAATACTTATGATGTCGGTGAATATAAGGCAATTTCAAAGGCAATGTATATAATTAATAATTTAACACGTGATCGTTTTTATAGACATGCTCGAGGTTTTTTGTGTGTCACAAAGGAGCTTGAGGATATTTTTTCGAAACAATATAATTTACCAAGCCTTACTATTGCTAACGGGGTGGATTCTTCAAAATATATAATAAAAAATAATATAAATGAGAAACCTCGACTTGTGTTTGTTGGTTCTCCTGGTTATGAGTGGCACGGTATAGATAAAGTTGAATATCTAGCAAATAAATTGAAAGAATTTGATTTCCATTTAGTAGGGATGGATGGAGTGAACAGAGATAATATTACCTATCATGGTTATTGTTCACTTGAGAAAACAAAAGAAATTGTTGGGGCATGTGATGTCGGTATATGCTCTCTATCTTTACATGTTAAGGATATGGATGAGGCAAGTCCACTTAAATCTAGGCAGTATTTGGCTCAAGGACTACCAGTTATATATGCCTATAATGATACAGATATGAAAGGTGATGAAAGATTCGCTCTAAAGATTGCCAATTCAAAAACTAATGTAATCTCTTCGTTGGAAAATATAAAGCATTTTGTAGAAGAGGTCTATTCAAACAAAGATATTTCTGTTGAGGCCAAGGAATTTGCAAAAAACATTCTTGATACCTCCATTAAAGAGAAAGTTAGATTGAAATTTTTAAATGAAATTAAAAATAAAATGCATATTATCTATTTGATAGATCAAAATATTGAAGAAGGTAAAACTGCAGGGATAGTTTATAAGGTTAGGGACCAAATACAACAGTGGGAAAGAGAAGGTATACATGTGCGCTTAATCTCTCTCTATTCTTTTAAAGTGTATGATACAAACTTAAATTTGATTGATAGTTCTTACTTTTTTAGTATTAATGCTCATAATTCATTAGTAACGTTATTTAGATTATTCTACTCTACATTAAAACTCTTGTTTCATTTGAATTCCTACTCTGTGGATCTTATATATATGAGAACTAGGCCTTATATGCCATTTACAAGGTTAGCACTAAAAAATAAGAAAATCATTATGGAACTGAACACAAATGATATTGAAGAGTGGAAAAGCTTAAATAAAATAATGCATATTTATAATTTAAGTACTAGAAAGTTGTTTTACTCATTAGCTATTGGTTTTACTGCTGTAGGAGATGAAATAGCTAAAATTTATGAAAGCTTCAATAAGCCAATAAAGATAATAGGTAATGCAATCAAAGTAGAAGATTATAAACTAATTGAAGAAACAGGTAATGAAAGGCCAAGAATTTGTTTTGTTGGATCCCCTGGCTTCCCTTGGCATGGAATTGATAAAATACGGTTTTTAGCAACCAAAGTACCTGAAGCAGATTTTATTTTTATTGGAGAGTCAGGAGAAGATTACGATAATGTCAAGTTTTATGGATATTGTTCTTTAGATAAGGTAACAAATTTACTACATACTTGTGATATTGCAATAGGCACCATGTCTCTTCATGAAAAAGGAATGGACAGTACATCTACAATTAAAACTCGACAATATTTAGCTCAAGGATTACCTATCTTTTATGGATATAGAGAAACAGACTTTACTTCTAAGGAGGATTTCTTATTAGAGTTACCTAATACTCCTGATAATGTAACTAGAAATGTAGAAAAAATTAGAGAGTTTATATTTTACTGTTTTCAGAATAAAGAACTTCGAATTAAATGTCGCAAATTTGCAGAGAGCTTCTTAGATGTGTCAGTCAAAGAACACCAAAGAGTAGAGTTTATAAAAAAAGTTTATTTTGATTCACAAACAAAGAAGTAGTGATATTTAAAGAACTTCACATGAAATTCTTTTTTAACATTAAAGTTCTTAACTAGTTCATTTCTTATTTTTGACTTTGGAAAGCCTGAGCTAGCAATTTCCCAATAGTGTTCCCCATCAAATTTCCATTTTTTATAAAATTTTGGAAGTACAAGGTTAAAGTAGAAACTAACTTTCTTAGGTAGCCTAATAAAAAACTCTAATAGATTTATATTGGCATAGGGAAGAGATAATATAAGGAATTTAGTTTTACTCTTAATTTTGCTTATGGTTGGTGCAAATTTCTCATAGGGAAGGTGCTCTAAAACTTGCGAGCAGATAATAAGATCAAATTTTTCATTAACGACTTTATCAATATCTTCAACTGAGCCTAGGTAATCAGGTTTTAAATCATCAGCAATATCTAGAGTTTTAACAGTCATGCCTTGGTTTTTTAAGTAGTCGACAATCACACCATCACCAGGTCCAATGATAAGAACTGATTTCGGATTCAAGGCCATTGCCTCTCTTAATTGGTGCCAATAAGAAGTCCAGCGATTAAAGCTTGTATAGTTTTCAAAGTGGTAATGATTTTTATCAACTTGTTTCATAATGACTCCAAAAGCTCCCTCTGAAACCTCTCCTTAGAAAACTCCTCCGCTCTAGCAAGCAGATCCTTAGCATCTTTTGTTTCAAATTTATTTACGGCCTCTATTAAAGCGTCAACAGTGGGTTCATTGAAAAAGTTCGCAGTTTTCTCGTCTTGGGTTTCAAGCACACCACCATAACCATAGGCTATAAGT
>CAJXHA010000304.1 GCA_913053615.1 uncultured Bacteriovoracaceae bacterium
GTTAAATTCTTAGTTTCTCCAAAATTTGTAAAAGAGTCACAAATCTCTGGTAAAGCATTCTGAGGGATACCAAAAAATTCTAATAACTCATTATCCCAATCACAATTTTCAAGGTTCATTAAAAGTGTTCTGGAAGCATTACTTGCTTCAGTTTTAAAGCTGTTCCCACCACTTAGTTTATGTAATAAATAAGTATCAATAGTACCAAAGTGAAGTTGGTCTTTTTCTGCATACTCTTTTACCGTTTTATCATTTTCAAGTAACCACTTCATTTTTGTTCCAGAAAAATATGGGTCCAATGGAAGACCAGTTTTCTTTTTAAGTGGTTGGTATTTATCACGAGCACCATGACAGTAGTCAGCTGTTCTTCTGTCTTGCCAGACAATTGCTTTTGCTAATGGCTTAGAGTCTTTATCAAAGGCACAAGTAGTTTCTCTCTGATTAGTAATAGCAATTGATTGAATTGCTGACTTATCAACACCAGAGTTTTTTAAAACTTCTACTACGGACTTTCTAACGGATTCAAAAATTTCATCCAGATCATGTTCTACCCAGCCGGCTTGAGGATAATATTGTTTAAATTCAAAATTAGCCTTGTCTAAAATTTCACCAGATTTTGCATCAATAATAAGTGCTGTACTACCAGTTGTTCCCTGATCGAGTGCTAAAATAAATTTTCTCATAATTTTCTCTTTTATCTTAAATTAATTGTTTGGCTTGGATCTTCTGCTAGTACTCGGCCCATGGCCAACCAGTACTTAGCAACATTTGTATTAACAAGTTTCAAAAACAACAATGATGTTAGCATAATTACAGATAATAATAGAACAAATTCAACTAGGGATTGACCTCTTTGATCAAGTATGTTTTTCTCTTGATCTTGAGTGTTTTTGTTTGGAAAATAGTACCTAAACTTAGAAATTGAACCCATATACTATATAATAAAGCAGGAATAGGATTACTGCATGAGAAAGAAAATTTTTCCAATATTGGCCATTTTTGTATTCTTCGTTGTTGTTCTGGTTGGACAAATGACTCTTAGTGGTGGTTACACTGCAGCTCAAAAGACATCACTTTCAGATGGTAAAATAAAAGCATACGAAGAACTTTTTAATGAATTAAAATTAGAAACCACAAAAGGCTCGAAATTTAATCTAAGTAAGCTTGATCAGGAAATTGTAATTTTAAATTTCTGGGCAAGTTGGTGTCGTCCATGTGTTTCTGAGTTTAAAGCGCTGAATGCTCTCATTGATAGTATGCCTGAAGAAAAACTCCTAGTTATTGGTATTAATAATGACGATGAGGAAGCTCTAAAGAATATTAAAAAGATTGAAAAAGAGTATGATCTAAAGTTTGAAAGCGTAAAAGATGAAGCTTCAGATATTGCTAGTAAATATAGAATCAATAATATTCCGGCATCAGTGGTTTATCATAAGGGTAAAGTTATTCACTTTGTGAATAAAGAATTTGATTTTAATAATTCAGAGTTCGTTTCACTTTTAAAATCAAAATTATCTAAAGATTAAACAGCAAAATTCTTTCCCCAAGAATACAAAATATTATCTAGGGAGCTCGTGCGAAACTTTGAAATTTTTGCGTCCATTCCTTTAATGATTGCACCTTGATTTGTTAAGCCAAGTGCATGAGCTGAATTTAATGTTATTGCACTCCATAGCTCACAAGAATTTAGGTTTAAGCTCTTTGCTGCTAATTGAGCAAGTAAGATAAGATTATCACAATGACAAGAACCTGGATTATAATCACTGGCAATTGCAAGCTTACAACCAGCATCTAAAAATGCTCTTGCATCAGCTAATGGCTTACCGAGAAAAAATGCAGTACCTGGAAGTAATGTTGCAACCGTTTTTGAATTCGATAGTGCTCTTATTCCATCATCTGTCGTTGCAAGTAGGTGATCACAGCTTAGGGAGTTATACTCACAAGCTATTACAGCACCTTTATTATCGTTAAATTCATCTGCATGAATTTTAGTAGGGATATTTAAATCTTTTGCTAGTTTAAAAAGATCATGAACGTCTTGCGTATTAAAGTAACCTTCTTCATGAAAAATATCTACCGCATCTACAATATCATCCTGTGCTAATTCTTTTAGAAGTGGAATAACTACTTCATGAATATACTGCCCTGAGTTGGCATAAGTTTTAGGTACAGCATGTGCCGCTAGGTATGTATTAAAAATATTTACTTTTCCACGATATTTTTCTTTAAGTTTGTGGATAATTTGAGAAATTAATTTTTCACCTTCATAAGTTAGTGCATAACCACTTTTAATCTCAATTGTACCAATACCAAAACTATGAATTCTTTCAATTCTTTGGCAAGCACTTTCAAATAAGTCTTCTTCAGAAGCATTAAGAGTGCTATTCATCGTGGAAAGAATACCACCACCCATTTGAGCAATCTTTTCATAGCTCTCACCATTAAGTCGCATCGTGTATTCAAATGAACGGTCACCACCAAAGACAAGGTGTGTATGAGAGTCTACGATTTCTGGTGTGATAACAAGGTCACGACAATCTTCTTCGTGATAGTTAGCATAATGATTGGGTAGGTTTTGCATTTCGCCAACCCATTCAATTTTACCTTCTTCGTTAACCACAAGAGCAGCATTTGTTATTATGTTTAAATCTTTTGAATTTAGATTGCGTCCATCTTTTTTATGAGCTCCTTCAAGGGTAAGGAGCTCTTTAATATTTTTATAAACTTTCATTTTTCTCTTTTATAGTGAAGGAAATTTAATTTTTGTATTTTTATCTTTTGCAACATTTAAGGCAATGTCATAACCAGCATCTGCATGACGAACAATTCCCATTCCACTGTCGGAGTTAAGAACTCTAGACAGTCTAGTTTCCATCTCATCACTTCCATCAGCACAGATAACCATTCCTGAGTGTTGAGAATAGCCCATTCCAACACCACCACCGTGATGTAAGCTAATCCAGCTGGCACCATTATTTATATTGATCATAGCATTTAAAAGAGGCCAGTCACTTACTGCATCTGTTCCATCTTTCATTGATTCTGTTTCTCTATTTGGACTCGCAACAGATCCACAATCTAAGTGGTCTCTTCCAATAACAATTGGAGCTTTTACTTTACCAGTTCTAACTAGTTCATTAAATTTTAGAGCTGCTTTTTCTCTATCACCATACTTAAGCCAACAAATTCTAGATGGTAAGCCTTGAAAGCTAATCATTTCTTTAGCTTTTGTAAGCCAAGTGTGTAGAAGTTTATTTTCTGGAAATAATTCCATTAATGCTTTATCCGTTTCGTAGATATCCTGTGGGTCACCACTTAGAGCAACCCATCTAAAGGGACCAGATCCTTCACAGAAAAGAGGTCTAATATATGCAGGAACAAAACCAGGAAAATCAAATGCGTTTTCTAAGCCAGCTATCTTTGCACCTTCGCGTAGATTATTTCCATAATCGAAAACATGTGAGCCCTTCTTTTGAAAATCAAGCATAACTTCTACATGTCTACGCATAGTTTTATAACTAAGATCACTATATTTTTCTGGGTCTTTTTCACGAAGCTCATTCGCTTCTTGAAGTGACATTTTGTAAGGTACATAACCATTTAGTGGATCATGTGCAGAAGTTTGATCCGTTACAAGGTCTGGTACAATTCCTTTATCAAGAACATATTGGAAGAAATCTGCAGCATTTCCTGTAACACAAATCGAAATGGCTTTTTGCTCTTCTTTGGCCTTTAATGCCATATCAATAGCTTCATCAAAGTTACTCGCAAGCACATCTGTGTATTGGCTATCTAATCTTTTTTGAATTCTATTTGGGTCTACATCACATCCAAGAAATACCCCTCCACCCATTTTAACTGCTAGGGGTTGAGCACCACCCATTCCA
>CAJXHA010000305.1 GCA_913053615.1 uncultured Bacteriovoracaceae bacterium
CTAGATTTGTTACCACTTTCATCATATACATCAAGTTTAACCTGTTGTTTTCCGTGTTCGTAAAAAACTGTTTCTACTTGTTTCCCTCGTAAAATCCTTCCATTGGGCATTGTCCATATGTAGTAAAGTTTTTGTCCTTCCGGATCAGATGAGCCTGAAGCATCTAGTAATATAAACTCATTTTGAAGAACTTCAGTTGTAGAAATGTTGAAGTTTGCAAAAGGTGGATTATTTTCACTGACTGCTATTTTTCTTAAAATTGTTGACTCGTTTGCGTTATTGCTTCTTACTTTTAAATGATTATCTATATTTTCAAAGTTAATTGTGTCTTTTTGAGTAGCAAGAAGAGAAAAGCATAATAGTACGAGTAACATGAAAAATTTCATTTAAACCCCTCAGGATATGTGCAATTGATTTTCTAAAAGAGAGTCTTGTAGAATATCGTTTGATTTAAATAACTAAAATCATTGTACGACACCTTTCGTCTGGCAAAATCAAAAACATAAACTCACTCGAAACTTAAGAAAATTAAGAATTCAATGATAGAAGGGGTATTGATTCTTTATTCTCTTCAGAATATTTACTTAAGGTGCTAGAATTGTTGCTATTTTTGTTTTTTTTTGAAAAATATTAAAAAAACTTATAAATAAGTGCTTATAAGGCAAGATTGAAGTGTGTTGAAATTATTATAAATAAGCTAAATATGGCAGATATTTTTGCCGAAATAGAAAGTATGGACAAAAATTTAGATAAAGTTGCTCCTTTGATTAGGGCCATTAGAAAGAATTAATCTCTTAGGTAAGTTTACTTTGAAAAATATTATTGAAACGATTTAATTTTTAAGTTTTGCTTTAAATGATTTAGTAATTGCTCGAAAAAAGTTTTCTAATAAATGCAAATATATTTGCTTTTAGTCTATTTCAAATACTTAGGTATGTGTGTACCAAAAGTTAGCTCTTCTGTAACATTCTTAATTCTTATAAGAATCAAGTTTGGAGAATAAAATGCAACCTATTTAATTAGGCTTAAAATTTAGCCTAATTTATGAGAGAGAAATAGATAGCTTTTGATTAAATGACAATGTTTACGATATTCAACGAGACTACACTTTTAGCAAACTTGAAATAGCTTTCTTAATAACCTCTAAATATGCTATAGTGGATATGAGGAAATTTAAAATACTATGAAATTAAAACCAATTCTAACACTTTTTATCTTATTTAGTTCAACTAGCGTCTTAGCATTGGATATAGTTTTTATAGGTCAATGTAAGGGATCCATTGAAACGGCAAGTTTCTATGAAGCCAGCTATGTCGAAAGCTTACAGGAAGACCCCTTGTTTTGGAAGAAAGAGGGGGGGAGTTTAGTTAACTATTGCCCCGTTGAAAACACTCAGTGTGATAAAGAAGGTACACGAATAATATCAACAGAGTTTAATACAGATGTTCTTTTATATGGTGAAGAACTAAAGAAGTTAAAAAAAATCCAATTTGAAGTTAATTATTACTCGGATAATAATTCTCTTGTGGAAACAAACTACTTAACGATTAAACATGATGGCTCCAATTATAGTCGAATTCCCAAAAGTAAATTATTTAAAGAAAAGGTGAGTGGTCTTAAAAGTTATCAGAGAGCAAAAAAAATTGAAGTTATAATAACTAACTTAAATGATATTTATTTTAAGTTTGGCTATACTTGTCCTAAGGTTGAGAAACCTCAATTCAAAAAAATAGAGAGTTCAGCGAAGTTTAAACTTCTAAAAACTTCTGTACCTAAGAATGAAATTGGACTTCTTATGTATTGTATTCCAGAGCAAAAAAGCAAATATTTTAAAACTGATAAATTAATAAGTGAAAGTGACTTTAAAAATAATACGCCTCCTAATTCGTGCTTATATTTAACTCCTGATTATGTTAATGAAATCATTTTGTCAGAGTTTGATTTAGATGCAGATATATACCTGGTTTTCCCTGAAAGAGTGTTTGGTAAAAAACTAATCAAATTCTTTGAGTCAGTTTTTGGTGATATTGATGAAAAAAACGAAACTGTTTATATAGGTTATAGAAATACGCTTAAAAACTGTATTGGTTGTTCCAGTTTAAAACAGAAGTGTAAGGTATATAAGGCAACTAGTACTATGGGGATGTTACGTGAACCAATTAGAGAAAGGAATAAATTTAGATTTCAAAAATTTAGTCTAAGTGAAAACATAAAGAGGTATAGGATACCAGAGTTTTTTATTGTTCATGAAAAAAAAGAAACTAATACAATAGCTACAACGAAGATCTTTGATCAGAAAATACTAGAGGAATGTGATGAAACTTTTTTTTAGTTTTTGTATATTAATCATTAATTCATCTTTAGCGGGAGACTTAAATATTAAAAAGATTGAGGACTTAAAAGGTGTGAAGCCAAAGGTTTTTTCTCAATGTGAGTTCAAAAAAGTGTTAGACGCTGTAAGCGGAAGTGAACTAAGTGTAGATAGTATTAAATGTAAGAAACCAAAGTTATACTCATGTGATTCTGATAGCTATTTTATTGATGTTGAGGGTGACAGTATTAATGAATTAGATGGGATCATTATGATTATTCCTAATGTGAATCTTGATAAGATATTAGACGTTGGAGGGTTAAGATTAAAAATTCATAGAAGAGTTAAAATTTCTGAACGTATATTTGATTACAATTTAAGTAGAGAAGCTTTGGAGATTAAACTTGATCAAGAGGTCGTAGGAAGTCATTTAGTTGTAAAGAAAATAAACAGTTTAAATAAACAAATCGATAAATTAATAAAGAAAAACTCTGATAAGGGAGACGTTTTAACAATAGGCTGGGAGTTTAACTATCAATACGGTCAAAAAACTTTTACTTTGACATCTATTCCATGTTTTCGAAATTTAAAAAATAGGCGATAGAAATGTTTAAAATAACAAAGAGAAATATACCATTATTTATTATATTAATTGTTTTTAGTTCTAATGTTTTATTGGCACAGGAGAACCCAGTACTTTTTCCAAATTTTAATAAAAGGAAAAAAATAGTCGAAGTTAAAGTGAATGGATACAAATGTAATCGCTCTATAAAAGACAATGAAAGCTTTTTAATTAAGGAAAATGATAAAAGAGTTTGTAAAAAACTTCGTTGCTCGAAGAGTTGTAGCCTTAATAGTCATTCAGTGTTTTTTAACCGAGATGAGTTTTTTTATATCGAGATGTTACATAACGATATATTAGAGAATGAAGAAATGGAAATAGAATATAGAATTGACTTTGACTGGGATATTTCTAATTTGTACACTACAAACTTTTATAAAAAAGATATGAAATTTAAAAATAAAAAAGGAACCGTTAGGATTTGCTTAAATTGTCAAGAGTTAAGGTTTGTTGAGGATGATATTCAAGGACCAGTGAGAGAAAGATTAGATATGAATGAGTTTGAGAGAGCTGAGAATGAACTTAAGGAGAGGATAGAGTTCTTAAATAAAAAACGAAAAAACTTTGAACTTCCACTTGATCATTATCAGTATAACTATATACAAAGGTATTATAGTTTAGAGGAGCGCTTTGAGAAAAAGGGAAAGTTTTTTATGATTGAGTCTTTAAGGATGGGATTTAAATTTAAGAGAAAGATTGGATATCGTCCTACTATTGGTGTTGAGTTTGCAAGAATTCATCTACCGGAAAAGAAGAAAGAAGTTAAAGAAGAGGTCAAAGAACCAGAGGTATTATATTATCCATGATAGTATATTTATAGAATCTTTTAATTTTAAGCGTGGGTGAAAACCTTACGGCTTCACCCTAAATTTATTCGAACAAAATCTCGCTAATAATGATTTCATTCCAAGTTTTTTGATATTATCCAGCTTGAAGGGTTCA
>CAJXHA010000306.1 GCA_913053615.1 uncultured Bacteriovoracaceae bacterium
GCTTATATGATTAAAGAAGGTTTAAAGAGATGTAATTTTAATAAGTCGAAGCTTGCAAAAGAGCTTGGAATCTCAAGAGCTGGTTTAATTATGAAAGTCGATAAGTATGATCTTGATAAGCGCAAGAAAGCTGCTGGTGAATAAATCAAAATAACATTTTGCATAAAAAAGAGGGAGGCGTAAGTCTCCCTTTTTTGTTACTTGTGCGCATTGTCTCTAATAGTATTCAAATTGAAAACTTGCTCCTCTATGGTATAAATGTTTGTTTTTATAATTTAAGGAGAGAGCGATGGCCTTTACAAATGAGGAAAAGCGCAGCTATTTACAAGAGCAAAATCAACAAGCCAGACTTGGTGGTGGTGAAGCTAGGATTAAACGCCAACATGATCAAGGTAAGTACACTGCTTTAGAGAGAATTGAAAAATTACTAGATCCAAATTCATTTATCGAATTTGATAAATTTGTAAAACATAATTGTACATCTTTTGGTATGGAGAAAACTCAATACCTAGGTGACGGTGTTATTACAGGTATTGGAAAAATCAATGGCAAGCAAGTTGCTTTATTCTCGCAAGACTTTACTTGTTGGGGGGGAGCTCTTGGTATGGCCTATGCAAAGAAGATTTGTAAGATCATGGACTTTGCAATTGAAAATAAAATTCCAGTTATAGGAATTAATGATTCTGGTGGAGCTAGAATTCAAGAGGGTGTTGAGTCCCTCGCTGGTTATGCTGAAATTTTTCACAGAAATGTTCAGGCAAGTGGTGTGATCCCACAGATTTCTTTGATTATGGGTCCATGTGCTGGTGGGGCAGTTTATTCTCCGGCCATGACTGATTTTATTTTCATGGTAGATAAAACTTCTTATATGTTTGTAACAGGACCAGAAGTTGTAAAAACTGTAACTCACGAAGAAGTGACTAAAGATGAATTAGGTGGTGCAAGTACTCATAATGAAAAGTCTGGTGTTGCACACTTCTTATGCTCAGATGAAGACGATTGTTTAGAACGTGCACGTGAACTACTTTCATTTTTACCAAGTGGTAACTTCACAAAAATCACTCAAGAAAAAAATAATGATTCAATAAATAGAGAGAACTCAAAGCTTAAAGACTTTGTTCCAGTAAATTCTAAAAAGCCATATGATATGAAAGAAATCATTATGGAAATCGTAGATAATAATCACTTTTTAGAATCTCAAAAGGATTTTGCAAAAAATATTATCTGTGGTTTTGCAAGAGTTGGTGGATATAAAGTAGGTATTGTTGCTAATCAACCTGCCATTCTTGCTGGTTGTTTAGATATTGATTCTTCTACAAAAGCCGCACGCTTTGTACGTTTTTGTGATGCTTTTAATATCCCGCTACTAACTCTAGTTGATGTACCAGGTTTTTTACCTGGGACGACTCAAGAATATGGTGGAATCATTCGTCATGGAGCAAAACTTCTCTACGCTTTTTCTGAAGCAACTGTGCCGATGATAACTTTAATTACAAGAAAAGCTTATGGTGGTGCCTATGATGTTATGGCATCTAAGCATATTGATGCTGATATTAATCTTGCTTACCCAACTGGTGAAATTGCAGTTATGGGTGCTGATGGTGCCGTTAATATTATTTTTAGAAATGAACTAAAAGGTCTTGAAGGTGATGCTTTTGATAAGAAAAAAGCTGAACTTGTAGAAAACTATGAAAAAGAATTTGCAAACCCTTATAAAGCTGCAGCTCTTGGTTATGTGGACGAAGTTATTTATCCAGAGCAAACAAGAACTAAGATTGCACAATATTTAGACTTCTTAAAAAATAAAGATGTGCAAAGACCAAATAGAAAACATGGAAATATCCCTCTATAAGGAAATACAATGAGTAAGAAAAGAATTTTAATTTGTAATAGAGGTGAAATTGCAATTCGTGTTGCCAAAGCCATTAGAGAGCTAGGCCATATTGCAGTTGGCTTTTATACAGATAATGAATTAGAAGCTAGCCACCTTGAGTATTGTCACGAGTGGGTACACTTAGTTGGTAGTGGAAATACAGAAACTTATTTAAATATTGAACAAATTTTAAATGTAATTAAAGAGCATAAAATAGATGCTGTTCATCCTGGATATGGTTTCTTATCTGAGAATACAAAATTTTCCAAAGCACTAGAAGATGCTGGTGTGACTTTTATTGGTCCACACGCAGAGGCCATTCATAAGATGGGTGATAAGGCGATCTCCAAACAAATGGCAAAGGATGCAGGAGTTCCAGTCGTTCCAGGGTCTACTGGAGAGATTGATTCACCAGAAGAAGCTGCCACAATTGCAAAAGATATTGGATATCCAGTGCTTTTAAAGGCCGTAGCTGGTGGTGGTGGTAAAGGAATGAGAATTTGTCATTCTGAGGAAGAACTTTCTAAAAACTTTGAAGCTGTAAGGCGTGAGGCCCAATCATCTTTTGGTAACCCGGGTGTATTAGTTGAAAAGTTCATTGTGAATCCACACCATATTGAAGTGCAAATTTTAGCTGATACTAAAGGTAATATTTATCATTGCTATGAAAGAGAGTGTTCAGTTCAAAGACGTCACCAAAAGATCATAGAAGAAGCACCTTCTCCATTTATTGGTGATGATGAAAAGCTTCGTAATAATATTTGTCAAACCGCTATCAAACTTGCACAGGCGGTTAATTATAATTCAGCAGGAACTGTTGAGTTTATTATGGGTGAAGATAAATCATTCTACTTTTTAGAGATGAATACGCGTATTCAAGTTGAGCATCCAATTACAGAAGAAATAACTGGAATAGATCTTTTAGCGAATATGATTAAAGGTGCCTTAGGTGAGGACTTTGATTTTAAATCGCAAGATGAAATAAGTATTCGTGGCCATGCTGTGGAGTGTCGAATTTGTGCTGAGGACCCTGTAACAATGTTACCGGCGCCGGGTCAAATTAAGGGTTTTGAGTTCACATTTCCCCAAGGAATCCGTTTTGATCACTGTATTTACAATGGTTTAGAGGTTAAATCTGATTTTGACCCTATGATTGGAAAATTGATTGGTGCTGGACATAATAGAAATGTTGTTATACGTAAGATGCGATGCGCGATTGAGAGCTTGATGATTGAGGGAATCAAGACCAATACGCAACTACACGAAGTAATTCTTCATGAAGAGAGCTTTGTTAGTGGTCATTACACAACGAATTATATCGCTGAAATTGAACCGCAAAGCAAAGTTGAAGATCGTGTTAGTGATGAAGAGGTTATTAAGAGAATTTTATCTTATGAGTATTCAATGCTCATGGATAATTAAGTGAGTTTTGTGAAATGAAATATTATATTATTAATTCAGAAGGCAAAGAAGTTTCTTTCGATATTTCGTCGATGAATAAGTCTGTTAAAGGACTCGTTGATGTGAATATTACCCATGAAGATAAGTCACAGAAAAAATATTATATCAAATCAATTGCTGGGAAAAACTATATCTCAAACGATATGAAGACTTGGGAAAAAGTTCCTGCAATTAGTACTATCAAAGGTCTCGTAAACGTTAATCAATCAATAAATGTTTATAGAGGTTTTAAGCCATCAGGTCTTGCTCAAGGCAACGCTGGAACTCTAGTAACTGATATGCCAGGAAAGGTTGTAAAAGTACTTACAACTGAAGGTGCAGTTGTTCAAAAGGGTGATACACTTTTAATTTTAGAGGCCATGAAAATGGAAAATGAAATTAAGGCCGGTGTTGATGGTG
>CAJXHA010000307.1 GCA_913053615.1 uncultured Bacteriovoracaceae bacterium
AAAAGTGAAAGTGATTTTTTCCCGACTACTTTTCCATCAACGACATCGTCAATTTCTGATACGACGTTTTCAATTTTTCCGGCCTTAATGGCATCACGTAGCTCTTCTATTTTTTGAAATTTTCTTAATTGAATAGCGATATCTGCTGGACCTTGAGCGGCCATCCCCATGGTGGAACCCATAAGAACGTGACCGATGGAGTCCATCATACTCATGCTGGCACCAATGCCTGCAACTGCCTGTGGAATTTTAATGGCAAAGGTTGTGAAGGCGACTTCAGTTACCCACCATTTAATGTATTCGTCCATATGGCGAAAGATACTAGTGGCCTTAGCAAAGCGATTAGGCTTAGCACCATCAGCGATTTCTTTATAAAGCTTTTCTTTGAATGCTTTAGGGTCTGTTTTATAGAGTTCATCTATGTCTTTTCTAAATTGAGGGTCAGCTGCATATAATTTCTTTCTTTGAGCATCGTTTTCAACAAAGGCATTGATAAAACGCTTTGGAGTCATTCCCATTCCAGTACGTAGACCTTTTGCTACTAATGATTCTGAAGTTAGAACCCAATTGGTCCACTTGCCGTTTGTAAGAAAGTTTCCATAGTGACCAGAGAAATAAGTTATCCCTCCACTGGCAAGACCTGGCATAAGTCCTACTGCGGCTGCGATACCTGGGCTAATTCCTTGTGCTACATAAAGAGATGCAAAGACTGCTCCGGTTGAAGAAGCACCACGAATAAAGGTCCAATAGTTTCTTGGGTTTTTAATGATGTTAGCGATTTTATTTCCAGCATTAGCGGGAACACGCTTATTTTGTTTTTGTAATTTGTTTTTATGATAGGTAGTTTCTTTTTCACTGTCTGGAATTTCAAAATAAATTCCTTCTGACATGTTTTCATAATGGATATTTGATTGGCCTACAAGCTTGCCGATATCTTTAATGTCTTTACTTGCTTCGATATCATAGCCATGGGGAGCAACTGCAATGACTTCGAGATTTAAATTTGGATTTTCAAATTGATCATCTTTAAAGAGTTGTTTGATAAATTCAATTTTCTTTTTAGAGTGATCACTTCCATCGTATTCAGAGAAATAGTATTCGAGGACAATTTGTTTGTCTGGATCTGGATTCTCTTCATATTGAGGAACCATGTAGTGGTATGCAATGTCTAGCTCTTCATTATTAGGAAGGTCGTCTGCATTAGCGTTGATGAAGCTATTAAAATTCAAATATGGTTCAGTCTGCGCTATAGTCCCTGTAGAGATCATTAAGAGGGATAAGAGAACGAGGAAAAATCTAGATTTTAGCATTACTACTCCTTATTTGCTTCTTATCGGCTTAGTGATTTCAAAGCTTTATATAATATTTTACTAATTTGGTTTCAATTATTTGCTATGGAAGTTATTGATTTTGCTAAAGAAATTCTAAGTGGCGAGGGGCTTGAAAGAAAGCTTTATGGACTAAATGAGCCAAGACTTAGATTTAGTTTTGATAGGGATGTGAGTGGGGAAGTTGTTGAGGAACCTAATAGGCATAAGAAAATTGCTCTTAGTTCTAAGCAAGTTCGTTTTCCTAGAGGTCATTTTCATCTCGATGAGAAAAAGGCCATTGCACTAAATAGTTTTGCTAATCATGAATTATTGGCCATTGAGATTATGGCGAAGATGTTAGTGGAATTACCTCATGATAGTGATGAACAAAAACTTTTTAAAAAGGGAATTATTAGTTCCTTAAAAGATGAACAAAAACACCTAGCTCTTTATGTGGAGCGCTTAAATGAATTAGGTTATGAGTTTGGTGATTTTCCTTTGAATGATTTTTTCTGGCGTACGGCCATGAAGATTACTACTCCAGCAGAGTATTTGAGTGTGATGTCGATTACTTTTGAAGGGGCCAATTTAGATTTTGCAGCTCTTTATCGAGATATGTTTATCGAAGTAGAGGATAAGAAAACAGCAGATATTTTAGAAACTGTTTTAAAGGATGAAGTTTCTCATGTTGCTTTTGGTATGCACTGGTTAGGGCAGTGGAAAAGTGATAAGAGTGTTTGGCAATATTATTTAGAAAATCTTCCCTATCCTATGACTCCAGCTCGTGCCCGTGGGAAAACTTTTAATAAGGTTGATCGTTTAAAAGCAAAGATGGATGAGAGCTTTATCCATTCTTTATTAAATTTTGATGATGAATTTATTGTGACAAAAAGAAAAGAGTGGAAAGGGTGAGCTATTATTTTAATGCTGATTTTGAAACGTGCATTATAGAAAAGCGTCCCTTTAATCCTAAGCTGGCAATGAATCGAGAGTTTGAATATTTTATTATGCTGCTTGAGAGTGAGCCTTTATTTACAACCCTAGATTATTCAAATGATTATATCGCTTATATTCGTAAGCATTTTAATGCTAATGCTCAGTATACAAAGCTTTCAAAAGATTTAATTCCTTGGTGTGCAGATAGGGATGTGAGTGAGGAAATTGTTTCTAAGAAGACGGCTGCTCTATTTAATAAGGAAGTATTAGGACGAGATGATATTCAGATTGTAAGCAAAGGTTGTGAATTAAAAGAAGGTCATTTATACAAGCGCTTTCATGGCTTTAGTGGCATGGGACATTTTATGGCACCAAGAGAAGCGAATAAGATAAGTGAGCTTTTAAGTGGTGGTGAAGAGTTGATTGAAGAGCCTTTATTTGAAAGGGTTTATGACTTTTCAACTTTGATCGTGGAGGGTAAACGCATTCGCTATCAGAATATTGTGGATAAGTCTTTTCATTATAAGGGAAGCATTATTCGAAATTTTGATTTAGGTGAAATGTTAGAGGAGCAATATCAAAGAGAAATCGATTTGATTATTGATCATTATCAAAAGCTTGGAATTTCTGAACCCTTTAGTATTGACTCTTTTATTTATAAGGAAAATAAAAAATTAAAATTAATAACTCTTAGTGAAGTGAATGCGAGAAAGTCTATGGGTTATATTGCTTATAAGCTTTCAGAAAAGTTTCCAGCAAATATGTATGCGCTTATGCTTGATCGAAAAGAGCATAGTGAAAGTGCAAAGGTTTTAAAACTTAATCCTAGTGGTAAGCGTTTTAATACATATTTTTATTTAATTGCAGATGAAAAGGAATTAAGCGCCTTGGGACTTCGATTGCTTTAGGGTTTCTAGGAGAATCTTGCCGGCATCTTCACTGGTTTGAGCGTAAGAAATGACTCCATCCTCATGGCCTTTCATGGCAAAAATTCCAAATTTCTTATTTCCAATACAACGAATGGCCTCATTTGCCATTTCTTGAGTACCGTAGTCAATATTATCTGCGGTTTGATCATATCCATTATTCAACATGAATTCCCATAGTCCTTTATGATGAACATGAAAGACAAATTGGATCTGCGGACATTGTGAATAAATGGCGTAGTGGGTGAGAGATTCACTGGATGGGTTAGTGGGTCCGGTTGCTTCAACTTTCATAGTTGCAAGGTTACATTTGACCACACGTGTGTACTGATGGCCTGTGAGGTTGGGGTATTTGCCCGTTTGGGTACCTGTGATCACAAACTCATCTTGCGCCACTCGACGTGAAAGATTGCCATAACCAAGGCCTTCTTTTTTGTACTCACCAATCAGACTAATTTTGTAGAGTATAGTCCTCCACTTTTCAATATTAAGAAAGAGCGACTCATCAAGGGCACCTGTCTTTTTAAGAGTACATTTAAATTTTATAACACC
>CAJXHA010000308.1 GCA_913053615.1 uncultured Bacteriovoracaceae bacterium
CAAGATTTTAATCAAATTAAAAGCATTAATGGCACGCACTTTATTCAAGGACGTTCTCTTTCTCGCTCGGCTGCCTTTTGCAAATTTGACTTTAAGGCCGGACAAGAAATATGGCTAACATCGACTAAAAGTAGAGATCCCGGTCAGCACTTATATCACTTAGTTGAATATGGAATTGATGGAGTTAAGAGCTTAAAGGAACTTGAGCAAATTATGCGTTTTTCAAGACACTTATTCTTAGAAAACCCTCACCGATTAATTATCGAATCAAAAAGAAGTTCAGAAGCTCAATTAAATAGAATTTTGAAAATTGATATTCCAATTTATAATGCCCAAAGCCTAGGAAAAATCTGGGGACATTTTAAATCTAAGTCTGACAATGGATTTATTATTGATGATAGAGAGTCTGGCCACCTTCTATGCAGATAAAAGTTAAAGGCAGGGCATCGGGTAAGCTTCAGACAATTAATGTGTCTGCATTGGAGTTAGAATTAAGTCTGCTAGACTTTCTCCATCAGCATGAAATACCAATAGCATCCAGTTGTAGTGGTAAAAAGCAATGTCGTAAGTGCGTGGACAGTAGTGGTGTTTTGACTTGTGAATTAAAGGTAGCTGATTACCTGGATAAGACAATCGAGTTTGATTATTTATAAAAAAAAGGGAAGCCTAAGCTTCCCTATTTATTAAGATTTGATTTTATAATTAGTAAGCTTGAGCTTGACCATTACCATTTACAAAGAAAGTTCTTGAGTTACGAGACTCTTTAAGAACTGTTTTGATTGTATAATCGATCATAAGAACTGCACCAGCTACTGGAGACTCAACTGATCCTTGGTTTACGATAGATTGTACTTTAAAAGTTGCATCAACAGAGTATCCCCATGAAACATCTACTGTTGTAGGCTTGATTTGAGTTCCTGTTAAATAAGCACCTTTACCATTATATTTACCACCTGGAGTGAAGATCATCATGAATTCAAATGATACTGGAGTCATACCTAAGTAGTTTCTTGCTTCAACTCTGAATTTTTTAACTTTAGGCATTTTCCAATTTGATAAGTACATAGCATCTACATAATCACCTTTTTCATCTCTTGGTAAAACGCTTACTGGAGTTGAATCAACATTTACAACTGGCTTTCCAGCTTCGATGATTTCATAGATTTCTTTTCCTAAAGCAATTAATTGCTTTGTCATCATGATGACTTCGCCTAAACCTTTTTCACGGTTCTTACGAGCTTCGCTCATTAGAACTTCAATTTCAGTTGGAAGATAGTCTTTTTGAATTAGTTTTTGAGATTCACCATCTTTAGTGTCAACGATCTCATAAAGCTCAACGGTTTGGATTTTTTGATACTGCTCTGAGTAAACTTCAGCTCCTGCCAAAAGATTGAAAGATACTAAAGTTAAAGCTAATGCCAAAGTTGTTTTCATATTGCCTCCCCTCATGCATTGAAATTCTTTGTTGAGGGTTTTTATCGAGAATTGATGTTATTCGTCAATGAAATAATTACTAACTAAAACTTACACGGTTTCGCAGCGCTTAAATATTTAAAATCATTAATTATTTCTTGCATTTGTGGTTTCTTTTAGTTAATTTATCCCAGCCCCAAACATTAGCGAGTCTAATAGGTATATTAACATTTGCTTATAAAAAGACTCAATTTGCTAAATTAAACCCACAAAAGAGGACGAATGAAGGTTTTAAGTTTTAGTTTTTTATTTGCCACAGTATCGCTGGCCGCAACTCTAGGTTCTTATAATATTAGAAATTTTGACTATGATGAGCGTGAGCACATTACAACTAATATGAATGTACTCCAAAAAACCATCTCTAATATGGATGCAGACCTAATCGCAGTTCAAGAAATTAGAGAAAAGCATAAGTTTAAGTCATTTATTGAAAATCGCTTTAATCAATACAATGTGATTCTTTCTGAGTGTGGTGGCTTTAATGATCAGCACCTTGGATTTATCTTTAATCAAAGAAAATTTAAATTGCTAAAATTTTGGGAGGATATGAGAGTTGTACACTTTAATCAAAGTCGTACTTCTTGTCGTTATGGATCTCGCCCCCTAGCTATTGCAAAATTTCTAAATAAAGAAACTAAAAAAGAGTTCATTGCTATATCTGTTCATTTAAAATCTGGTGGTAGTCCTCAGAGCATCGATAAGAGATTTAAGCAATTAGAGGCCTTAAAAGATGTTGTTAGAGAGCTTAAGAGATCAGGAGAGCGCTCAATTATTATTATGGGTGATTTCAACTCAACTGAATATAATCAAAATAATAAATATAGTGAAAGATTTAAAAGAATTGTTAAAGATATGGATCTCCTTGATTTATCTGAGCGTTTAGACTGTACCTCTTATTGGTGGGGCGGTGTTCAGGACGGAATGAATCATCCATCTGTATTAGATCATATCTTAGTGACAGAAGACTTTTATCAAGCACGCTCAAAGGTACTAAGCCATTGTGAGAGACTAAGATGCTCTATTACTGAAGAGTATTCAATGGGTATTACATATGAGGAAGTAAGTGATCATTGTCCTCAAGTAGCTCCTATAAAGTAAGTGACAATAATTAAAAATTGAATACACTTTAAAGTATGAGATATTTAAGTTTTGATTTAGAGGCCACAGGCCTAGAAGAGAATGCCTATATAATTGAATTTGCCATGGTTCCTATTGATGCCAAAGAAAGGGTTATTAAAGAGGAACTAGGTAAACAATTCTTTGTAAAGTGCCCAAGCTATGAAGAGCTAGAGCCCAATTTAAATCCTTGGGTTAAAGAAAATAATAAAGAGCTTATTATTAAGGCCCATAATGAGGGTGTCTCCATCGAAGACTTCAAGCAGATCCTTGAAGATTACCTGGCACAAAAAGAAATCAAAGAGTTTTTTAATAATCAAAGAGCTGTGCTCTTTGGAAAGTCTATTTCTGCTATTGACCTTCCATTTATGAATAGAGATTTAGGTTGGGAATGGATGAATAAACACTTCCATCACCGTAACTTAGACCTTAGCTGTTATACAATGGGATTAATTGATATGGGTCTCCTTGAAAAAGGTATGGACAGTGGTGCTAAATTAATGGAGCACCTCGGTCTTGGGGATGTCTCCCATACTGCACTAGAAGATGCAGTAAACACTGCAAAGATGTACTTTATGCTACTTGATAAGTATGGAAAATAAAACGAAGCTCTTTCTAACAAGACCTTTTGAGTTTAAATTAAATCCAGAAACTGCAATTGATAATAAACTTCAACAGACTTTAGAGCTCACACAAAAAGAGATTAACCAAAGAGTTCACCACGAGTTTGATCAATTAATTAATTTAATTGAAGGCAAGATAGATTATTATATTTTTCAAGATACAGCACTCCCCTCTACACCCGATTCAATATTTCCTAATAATTGGTTTTCTACCGAAAATAAAATGCTCACTCTCTATCCTATGAAAGCTAATAATAGACAATTAGAGCGAACAAAAGGTGGACTTGAATTAATTCAAAAACATATGAATTATCCAATAAATGATTTAACTCATTATGAAGCAGAAAATAAGTTCTTAGAAGGTACAGGTGTCTTAGTTTTTGATCATCAAAATAAAATTGCCTATTGTGCTCTCTCTGAAAGAGCAAATTTAGAATTAGCAAAAAAGCACACTTTAGATATTAACTACCAATTAATTGCCTTTG
>CAJXHA010000309.1 GCA_913053615.1 uncultured Bacteriovoracaceae bacterium
GTTCAAGGTGGACCAATGTATACCATTGAAAAAGGAATGGGTGCAAAGTATAAGTTTTTAGCAATTCTCTTTGCTATTTTTGGTCTTATTGGAACACTTGCTCTTTTCCAAATAAATCAATTAGCAAGCTTTTTAAAAACAAGTTATTCAGTCGATACAATGTATAGTGGCTTGATATTCGCAGTTGTTCTTATTTATATTCTACTTGGTGGTCTAAAAAGAATTGCTATGTTTACTTCAAAAGTCGTACCTGTAATGGCAATACTTTATGTCTTATTATGTTTTGGCATTTTATTTAAAAATTATGAACTAATCTTACCAACAATAATTTCAATTTTTTCTGAGGCCTTAGGTCTAAAGTCTGCAGTTGGTGGTGTGAGTGGTTTTGCAATAATGCATATAATTCAAACAGGGGTAAAGAGAGCTGCATTTTCCAATGAAGCTGGTATTGGTACAGCACCTATGGCACATGGAAATGCTAAGACAAATGAGCCTATAGCAGAGGGTTACGTTGCAATGTTAGGACCCTTTATAGATACGATACTTGTTTGTACTTTAACTGCAGTAACTATTTTAATTGGTATTAAAGATCTATCAAATATAGGCGATATTAATGGAATTAATCTTACAACTCTTGCATTTACAAGTGAGCTAGGTGAGTTTGGAAGACATTCTCTTTGTCTAATTATCTTCTTATTCGCTTTTTCAACAATGATTGGTATGGCGAATTACAATAAAAAGTGTTGGGATTATCTTTTTAAGGGAAAATATAATCTAACTGATAAAACATTTATTGCATTCTATGGTCTTGCCATTGCATTTGCGGCAATTATAAAAATGGATATGGTTGTGGCCGTAATCGATATTTGCTACGCCTTAATGGCCGTTCCTAATATTATCGTTACTGTTTATTTGGCCAAAAATGTAAAAGAGAAACTAAAAGAATACAATTTAAAATACAGAGGCTAATGTGAATCGCATTGAAGTACTAGAGCAAGAAATTATTAAGCATAAGAACCTTTACTATCAAGGCAAACCTGAAATTTCAGATATAGAATATGATAAATTAGAAGATGAACTTCGTGAACTAGCACCAAAAAGTGAGATATTAAACTTTGTAGGATCAGAATACTTTAAAGGTGAAAAAGTAGAGCATGATAGAAAAATGCTTTCTCTAAATAAAACCTATAAATTAGAAGAATTGATAAGGTGGGCTGATGGTAAAAAAGTCATTTCTACTTTAAAAATAGATGGTTCATCATGCTCTATTGTCTATGCCGCTGGTAAAATGCAAATCGCTAAAACAAGAGGCGATGGAAAGTTTGGTGAAAAAATATCTAATAAAGCTTTAAATATTAGTGAAATACCCAAGGTTGTTAAGGAAAATAGATCATTTGAAGTTAGGGGCGAAATTTTCTGTACTGAAGATAATTTCTTTAAATTAAGTGATGAGATGCAATCAAGAGGTTTAGATAAACCAACTTCTCAGAGAAATATAGTTGCAGGCCTTTTGGGTAGAAAAGAAAACATAGATCTCTGTCGCTTTCTATCATTTCAAGCCTTTGAAATGCTTTCAGATGAGATCGAGTTAAGTGATGAAATGCAGAAATTTGAAACACTTAAACAGTTAGGGTTTGAAACTCCAAGTATTAATATCAATACCAATGAAAAAGAATTTAAAGAAACTCTTGCTGAGGCACAAGACTTTATGAGTAATGGAGAATATTTAATAGACGGTATTGTTTTTTCCTTTAATGATTTAGATCTTCATAGAACAATGGGCGAGACTGCTCATCATCCAAGATATAAAATGGCGTTTAAATTTCAAGGAGATGTGAAGACAACCAAAATAAAATCAATTTCTTGGCAAGTCTCACGTAATGGAATTTTAACACCAGTTGGTAATGTTGAACCTGTGGAACTTAGTGGTGCAAAGGTTTCAAGAGTGACCTTGCATAATTATGGCTTAGTAAAACAATTTGAGCTTAAAAAAGGTGATGAAATAAAAATTGTTCGCTCAGGTGAAGTTATTCCTAAGTTCTTAGAAGTATTACAAAGCTCTGATAATAAGTTTGAAATTCCAAAAGAGTGCCCTAGCTGTGAAGAAAAAGTCTACATTGAAGACATTAGGTTAATCTGTAAGAATGACACTTGCCCTGATAAAATTAAAGATGAAATGCTTAATTTTGTTAAAAAGATAGGGATAGATGACTTAAGTTCTAAAAGAATCGAAGAATTTATAAAAGCAGGTGTCCTTTCTGATATACCATCTCTATATGATATAAAGGTGGAAGAGTTGTTAAAGCTAGATAAAGTAAAAGATAAGCTGGCCAATAAAATTGTAGATAATATTCAAAGTTCATTAAATGTTGATTTAATTACATTTCTCTCTGCACTAGGTATTAGTGGTGGAGCATATAATAAATGTGAAAAAGTTGTGCTTGGTGGATTTAATTCAATTGATAAAATACTCAATATGAAAACTGAAGACTTAATGCAATTAGAAGGTTTTGCACATAAATCTTCAGAAGAATTTGTAAAATCTATTCAAGAAAAAAAGTCACTTATCAACACACTTTTGAAAAAAGGGTTTGATTTTAAAAAAGTAAAAACAAATAGTTCGGAAGCCCTAGAAGGTAAAAAGTTTTGTATTACAGGAACACTATCTATGAAGAGAAGCGATCTTCAAAAGATGATTAAACAAAACGGAGGACAGGCCGTTAGTAGTGTAAGTACAAATACAGACTACCTTATCACTAATGACACCGAGAGCTCGTCTTCAAAATTTAAAAAGGCAAAAGAGCTTTCCATTCCAATAATAAATGAAGATAAGTTCTTAGAAATGATTGGTGAAAAATAAACAAAAATTTAAGTGTTCAAAATGCGATAAGTCTTATTTAAAGTGGCAGGGTATTTGTCCGGAGTGTAAAACTTGGAATTCAATAGTGCAGGAAGAGAATACAAATAACTTCTTCAAAAATAAGCAAGAGTCACTATATACCTATAAAAAAGTTAAACATACAACAGGCTTTTTACAATTTGATAAGAGCTTCCAAGGTGGACTGCCTGACAAGTCACTTGTTTTGCTTGGTGGTGAGCCAGGCGTGGGTAAGTCTAGTTATTTAACGCAAATTGCTCA
Organism: uncultured Bacteriovoracaceae bacterium; assembly: GCA_913053615.1. Lineage (GTDB taxonomy): Bacteria > Bdellovibrionota > Bacteriovoracia > Bacteriovoracales > Bacteriovoracaceae > UBA845. Next base: position 3,140 of record CAJXHA010000309.1, read on the forward strand.
CAAGTTGAGTGGAACCTTAAAAACTATTTATTTTTCTGGAGAGGAAAGTAGGAGTCAAGTAGTTGAAAGGGTTGAGAGACTAACAAAAAATGAGTGTTCATTTTTAATAGAAAATAAAAGAAACTTTAATGAAATCAAAGAAACGATAATAAGAGAAAAAGCAAAGTTTATCATTATTGACTCTATTCAAACTTTAGAAGGTGATGACTTATTTCAAAAAGATTTAAGTACAGGTGGAATAAAATCTTTATTCAATCAATTAGTTGAGTTTGTTAATAAACACAACTTAATCTGTTTTTGTATTTGCCATATTACAAAGGATGGAAAATTTTCTGGTCCTAAACTAATTGAGCACATGGCAGATGTATCATTGTTAATGGAACATTATAAAGACAGTGTACTTTTAAACATCAAAAAAAATAGATTTGGAACGATAGAAAGTTCTATTTCATTAAAAATGACAGAGTGTGGGTTAAAAGAAACGAATACTTCAAAGTTAAGTTTAGAGTCTAAAGATTTAAATGATGGTGTAAGTTATG
>CAJXHA010000310.1 GCA_913053615.1 uncultured Bacteriovoracaceae bacterium
CTTACCTAATAGGGTGAGCATCTGTGCTCTAAAGTTAATAAATGTTTAAACTCCCAATCCTAAAAAGAAGTTTGTACAAAACATTTCGGTATGGCTTTGAAGTACCTGAGTATTTTTTTGAAGTGAAAAGGAAAAAATTGCCTATCTTCTTTTAAATCAAAAAGATAGGCTTTGTAGTTGATTTTATTAGTCGGAATTAGAAAAAAGCTTTAATTTCTTTTACTACTTCTTTGATCTCATCATCCGTTACAAATGGATTCATTGGAATACAAAGTGTTTTAGCTGCAAATTCAATAGCTTTCTCTTTTTCACCAGGGAAGTCTACACAAGGCTTTTCTTCTGGCATCGCTTTTTCGTAGAAAAGCGCACTTCCAATACCTTTTTTAGAAAGGTGTTCTTTCATCGCATACTTTTCTTCTTTGTTTGAAAGACGAATAGGGAAGAGGTGCCAAGAAGAAATATCTAAATACTTTTCTGGAACCAGCTCTACTTTTGAGTCTTTTAATTTATCAAAGTATTTTTTTGCAACTTCTTTTCTTTGTTCATTTTGCTTTGGAAAACTTTGGAATTTCAAATCCAGAACTGCAGCTTGTAAATGATCACAACGAGAGTTTCTTCCAAAAAGTTTATGCCCATCAGGACTTCTTCCGTGGTTTCTTATAGACATAATTTTATCGGCCATTTTTTTATTAGGAGCGGTGATTGCACCTGCATCTCCAAAAGCACCTAAGTTCTTTGTTGGATAAAAGCTATAAGTACAAAGGTTTGCTGAAGAGCCAATCATCTTACCGTTCTCATATTTACCACCATGTGATTGGGCACCATCTTCAACGATAGCTATACCTTTGGCATCACAAATAGGTTGGATCTTTTCAATTGGTGCTGGAAGTCCATAAATATGTACAGGAATAACAGCCTTAATATCTGGGTATTTGTTTACAATTCTTTCAAGTGAATCAGGACAGATTAATCCAGTTTCCGGATCAACATCAACAAAGATTGGATGAGCTCCCTGATTAATAACACATTCAACAGTGGCAAAAAAGCTAATCGCTGAAATAGCAACTTTATCACCTGGTTTGATATCGTATGCTTGTAGACCAATTTCTAAAGCATCAGTTCCATTTGCAAGTAATAAACAATGATTTGCTTGAATGTAATCAGCAAACTCTTGTTCAAACTTTGTATTATATTCACCTTCTACAAATGCATTTTTAGAAACGATTTCTTTAAAGCGTTCAATAATATCTGCTTGTAATTTTTCATTGTGAAGTTCTTTAAAATTGTAAAAACCGACGGCCATATATACTCCTTAATTTCAGAGCATCATACCACTAAATTAACAAAAATTAAAAAGGTTCATCGCGTAAAAAGTGAGACAAAAAAAAAGGAAAGCTTAGAGCTTTCCCTTTTTCGAAGAAGAGTTTATAAGGTTGTGCACAATTTGTGCAGCCTTTACTTGTTTTTCTTGATCGTTATCAATAAGACTACTTATCTTATTAATATAATCTTCTATTATTGCTTTATCCTTAACATTTTGATTGTCATCAATGTTTTGATAAATGCGTTGATATTTTTTGGCACTGGCCATGATAATTAAGCAGCAGTTTCTGACTTAAACCTTGGGTGAGTCGAAACTTTTCTCATATGCTCTTCGATAACCTCAAAAAGCTCTAGCTTAGTTGTTTTTGGATCCATTCCCTCTGGCATTGCTGAGTAAACAATTTCCTCATTAATTTCAGTGAAAATGTACCAAGTTTGACCTAGTTTTTGGAAAAGTACTTCTTTTGTGATTTCGTTTGATTGTGCGCTCATTTATCCCTCCTAGATGATAAAGCAAATATAGTTACTAGGCTTATCGAAGAGGTGAATGATGAATTTTAGAACTTTTTTGGGAGGGGCAAATCTTGCCTAATACTCTGTTTGAACCCCTAAAAAGTAGTTTGTTTGTACGTTTGTAGGCCTTTCATAGCTTTTGTCTTGCCACCAGGATGGATTATCAGTTCCACCATCGGCCTCGTAGGAATGGGCAAGATCCATAATAACATTAGTCCCCATAATGAAATCTAAGTTCTCAAGTATATTTCTCTTTGTGTATGTAAGTATAAAACGAGGAGAGAAGAAGTTTGAGTTAAAGTTTCTTTCTTCACTTATATTATTTTCACTATCACTTTGCTTAATACGTGAGAACGCCACAAAATTAAATTGAATACTCCCTGCAATTGAAATTATATGCTCTTCAGTCTTCCAAACATCATACATAAGTAATGGTCCAATAGAGAGGGAGGTGTAGTCTTCTTGTGCGCTCCTGGTTTTAAGTTCGTATTCATTACTTGAACTTGTAATATTAAATAGGCCTCCAAAGAAGAATCTTTTATCAACGTCATATTTAACTTGCCTCAAAAAGGTGAAGTCAAATGACTTAGTAAAACCAAATGCTGATTGATCAACATTTTCTTTGTAAGGATAATTAGGACTTCTTGATACCCCTAGACCAAGGCCAAAGTATCCTCTGTATCCTGTTTCTTGTAGAAGGGGAAAGCCTTTGGGAAGGGGCTCTTCAATTCGGTAGTCGGTATTATCTTTTGCGATAACTGTTTCACTTAGCTCTCTTCTATCTGCAGTGATAAGAAATATATGATCTTTCAAGATCCAACCGGTACGACCACTTTTCAATAATACCTTATAAAAGCGTGAGCCTTCCTCGGGGTAATATACCTCAGCTTCATCATCAAAGAATTCATCTGGAAACTCTTTCATATAGGTAGCTTTATACTGATCAACTTTTTCTTGTGGAATATTAATTAAGTCTCGGTATCTGTTCTGTGCAAACTCAGCTGGGTGAATATTTATTTTATCACCTTTACGAAAATAAAAGATTACATTTGCATTTAAATCTTTTTCTTTAAAAACTGGAGCTTCTAAGACTGTGACTTCACCATGGTTATTGGCCAGTCTCATTCCATCAAAGTAGGTTCCTGGATAGTACTCTCTAGCAAGAAGTTGTAATGGAAGTAGAAGAATAATTAAATATCCCAATTAAACCCCCAACCAAACATTAAAGCATAACTATCATCATAATTATTTTCATTGTCCACATCGATATTAAATTGATCAGAACTGGCACGACCCCATTGTCTTTGAAAGTTAGCCCCAATAAGAAACTTACCAATAATGAACTCGATTTCTTTTTCTAAGCTTAACATGATCATCGATTGACTTAGGCGATAGTTTAAAGTTTCATTTGCTCTCTGTTCTGTGACATTTGCAAAGAGGCTAGAGTGGTAGCTTAAATTAAAGTTTAAATTAAAAAGATCTTCAAAAAGGTTAGGCACCTGTAGAACTGGTCCAACTCCCAGCGAGTCGATTTTATAATTTTCTCCTCCAGATCCAACTTGTGCACTTATATTTGTATAGAGAAAACTAAGCCCTACTTTTACAGGAATATCAAAGTCAGCAATTGTTCTAAGTTCAATCCTAGTTAATGTTCCCGTATGGTTTTCATCATTTGTAAGATCACGCATTAGTTCAGGTCTTGTAACACCGGAGTGATAAAGAAGTTCTGGTGATATTTTAAAATAATCTGAGTCTACTTGATTATAAACTGCAACCTCTGAAACTGGCTTGAATTTAGTCGGTGGTTCATAGAGGTTAGAGA
>CAJXHA010000311.1 GCA_913053615.1 uncultured Bacteriovoracaceae bacterium
TTTGAGGCGCAAAGAGATGAAGAAGAAGCAGTTAAACCACATAACTATTGGAAATTTTGATAAAAATTATGCTAAATTTTGATAAAAATTATGCTAAATTTTGAAGAGTAAGATTTATACTTTTCCCCCTAAATACTTGATATCCATTAATAAATTATGTATTAATGCCTCATGAATACTCTAGAGCAATTAAAGTCATACGGCATTGAAATCGATGCAAAGACCATTGAAGCGAATAAATCTAAGCATGTTATTTGTGGCATGAGTGGTGGTGTCGACTCTTCTGTGTCAGCTCTATTATTAAAGCTAATGGGTTATCAAGTCACCGGAATATTCATGCGCAATTGGCAAGAAATTGATGAGCATGGAAAATGTAGTGCCGAAGAAGATTATAAAGATGTGATTGCTGTTTGTGAGAAAATTGGAGTTGATTATTATTCTTTAGATTTTTCAAATGAGTATAAAGAGTCAGTTTTTGCTAATTTTCTAGTTGAATATAAAATGGGACATACACCTAATCCAGATATTCTATGTAATCGTGAAATTAAATTTAAAGTCTTTTATGATAAGGCCATGGAGCTTGGGGCTGATTACCTAGCAACAGGTCACTATTGCCAAACAGATGGTAAGAAACTTATAAAAGGTTTAGATAAGAATAAAGATCAAAGTTATTTTCTCTATGCTATTGATGGGGAAGTATTAAAAAATGTGCTTTTTCCAATAGGCATACTGGAGAAAAAGGTTGTTCGCCAAATAGCACATGATTTTGATTTAGCTACCAAGGCCAAAAAAGACTCTACGGGCATTTGTTTTATTGGAGAAAGAAACTTCAAAGAGTTTCTGTCTAAGTATATTAAGTCCCAAAAGGGTGTCTTTGTTCATATCGAGACTAATAAAGTGCTTAAGGCACATGATGGAGCTTGTTTTTACACAAAAGGACAGAGAAAGGGACTTGGTATTGGTGGTCCTGGTGGCCCATTCTTTGTGGTGGATAAAGATATTAAGACAAATACAGTTTATGTGGCCGAAGGTGAAGATCATCCAGCCTTATATGCAAAAGAATTAATCGCAAATGAATTAACCTGGATAGAAGCTGAACCAAGTTTTCCACTAAGATGTAAGGCCAAGGTTAGATATCGTCAAAGTGATCAAGATTGTACTGTGACTAAGCTATCAGATGGAGAAATAAAAGTTGTCTTTGATGAAAATCAAAGGGCAATAACTGAAAGGCAATCAGTTGTCTTTTATGATGGTGCAAACTGTCTTGGTGGTGGGATAATAGATTCAGTTGGTGATACTTTATTTACCAATAGCGATCGTCATTTAGATCAAGCTTTTTCTGAGCAGCCTGAGAGGCCTTCGCTTTAAAACCTAAACACTCTTGACCATTATTTGCTCTTTTAACAACTTGGGATGGAATGGCCTGAGATTGAATTTGATAGGCCTTACAACCATTTGGTGTCTTAGGATCGTAGGTTATATAAAAATGTTGGCAATTACGGCATTTAGCACTCATAGATCTATTTTAACAAGGATAGAGCTTACTTTAAATGAGGCAGACTATGCTAGTTTAAGCAGCTTTCTTTGTTTGAGCTTCGTTATCAGTTTTGCGTTTAGAGTAAATGGCTTTAAATTTATCACCTAAATCTGGGTATTTAGAGATAACTTCTAAGAAGTCTGACTTTTTAAAGGTATAGAGATCACAATAGGCCCTTGCTTTTACATCAGCTGTACGAATAGTGTCTTCTAATAGTGCAATCTCACCAAAGAATTGTCCGGCCTTTAAAGTAGTAACAACTTTTTCACCCATGGTAACTTCAACTTCACCATGACCAAGAATAAACATCTCATCACCACGATCACCCTTTTTAATAATATACTCATTAGGTGAGTGATAGGTTTGCTCTAGCTTTTGAGCAATCATCTTAAGACAAGGTGTAGAGCAATCATGAAAGATATGTACTTCACGAATGAGTTTAATCTTCATATAGATATTGAGCTCATTTTGTAGAGCTTGGGGTAATTCATTAACAACTTGATGGTCTTGATCAGAAATATTTTGATTTAATAAGTGATTATAAAAACTAAATACCTGTCGCTGTAATGACATTGGGATATTATAAAAGCGCATATACTTATGAAGCGCATTCATCTTTTCTTTTCTCTCTTCTTCATAACGATCTTTAAGCATAATCATTCTAGAAAAGTTACCAATAATAATACCGTAACTAGCAACCCCAATAAGCATAACACCCATGGTGTAAAGCCTTGCAAGGTTAGTTTGAGGTGTAATATCTCCGTAACCAACTGTAGTTAGGGTAGTTACAGTCCAGTATAGAGAGATATTATAAAATGAGTATGGATCCATATCTGTTCTAGGATTTAAGAGCATCCAGCCACAGCTAATCCAGTGAATAATCAACATAACCCCTGAAACTGCAAGAATAATCTTAAACGATTTAGGGATATGATCAATTAAACCCATTACAGACCTTAATTTCACGATACGAATAATTCTTAAAAGTCTTAAAGCACTTACAATCTTGGTTGGCAGACTTAGTCCAAAAAGACTTACAATGATATCAAAAGGTAGTGAGGTAAAGATATCTACAGGTAGCCAAAGACTTTTATGATAGGGCCTCTCTTCTAGAGGTGCCTCTTGCATGCCTTTAAAATCAATCTTATTAGTGGCCGGTAAACGTAATTTATTGGCAAGTCTGAGGTAAATATCGGTAAAGAAAATACAACTAAAAAGCCCATCCCACCACAGATTATACTCTTCGATCGTATAATCCAGTACAAAAGTAATAGGGGCCTCAACAGCAGTCCAGTATATTGCAATAAATAATAGGCCCATCCAAATCATGGTTGGCTTATTTTCTTTATCTAATGGATTGTAGTTATATAACATTGATTTTTACCCTATTCCCTGTATTTATCGGTCTTGAGGGCGGAAACTTTAGAGATATGTGCAAAAATATTCCGTAAAATTAAGGCCTTATATGTAATTATTACCTATCAAAAGCTTAGGCACCTGACACCTAAGTGCCCATAATATTGTCATATAAATTTTACAAGTGCTCTGTAATCTATCGAAATGACTGTTAGAATTTAGTTATAAATTAAGGAATTTTTGGCACACCCCATGCATTATATATTCCTGTTAATAGTTGGTTGTTATTGAGGAGTTAAAAACAACGATGAAAAATGAGCCCCTAAACCCAGATGTAGAAAATGTGATTACTGTGTCCTTTGGAGACGTGCCAAACGATATAGCTCATCCCGCTAGCAAGAACTTTCCAGAAGAGATTGATGATCCATTACAAGATCTGCTTGATGAAGCAATGATTGAAGATGATGAAATCGAAGAAAGCGATCATTATATATTCGCTCATGATCAATCATGGGACTTTTCAGTATCGATGAATGATAGTGCAATTGAATTAAGTTCAAATTTAACTAAACAAGTAAGTAGACTCAAGGAAGATATAAAGCGTCTAAAGTATTATTTAGATGAAATGAGTATTGATTAACCTTGAGGTATCTATGAACCTATTGAAAAAACTTTTCTTTTTACTACTAACGGCCCTCGTTAGTTTTTCTGTCTTTGCTAATGAAGATCTTATTGAA